>ASHK01000522.1 GCA_000695745.1 Vibrio madracius
ACGCGATAGAACTGACCGTCCGCTAAAACGCGTAATAGTCGAGTTTGAATATCGAGTGGCATGTCACCAATCTCATCTAAGAAGAGCGTGCCGCCGTTGGCTTGTTCAAAACGCCCTTGACGAACACTGTTCGCCCCAGTGAACGCGCCTTTCTCGTGGCCGAATAGTTCTGATTCGATAAGGTCTTTGGGAATGGCCGCCATATTCAGCGCAATGAAAGGTTTACTCGAACGAGGGCTATGACGATGTAACGCGTGCGCAACCAGTTCTTTGCCGGTTCCTGACTCGCCATTAATCAACACGGAAATGGATGAGCGAGATAAACGACCGATGGCTCTAAAGACTTCTTGCATAGCAGGCGCTTCCCCAATGATTTCGGGGGCATCAGCGGTAATCACTTCGTCCTGAGCAAGAACACTTTTTTGCTCCAAACTATGGGTAATAGCACGCTCAACTAATGTCAGTGTTTCATCGATGTCAAAAGGCTTAGGTAAATATTCAAACGCCCCTTTTTGATAAGCGTTGACTGCCGCATCAAGATCGGAATGTGCCGTCATGATGATAACGGGCAGATCGGGTGCACTTTCTTGTACCCGATTAAGCAGCTCAATACCATCAATACCAGGCATGCGAATATCAGACACCAATACATCTGGAGTTTCCCGTTCAAGTGCCATTAATACACTTTCCGCGTCAGCAAATGTTTCGCATTTTATATTTGCTGATGACAGGGTTTTGTCCATAACCCATCGTATTGAGCTGTCGTCGTCGACGACCCAAACATATCCTTTACTCATAGCCAAACTTCCTTACAGCAAGCCAAATGCAGTCTTTTTTGTTATGAGACTAAATCGGCAGATAAATAGTAAATATGGTGCGACCAGGCCAACTTTCTACATCTATTTTTCCGTTGTGTTGGTCGATTAAATTTTGCGAAATAGATAAACCAAGCCCGGTCCCGCCTTCTCTTCCGCTCACCATTGGGTAGAACAGCGTATCTTGGAGTTCAGCAGGAATGCCGGGGCCATTGTCGATAATTTCAATACGAGCGGCGAGCTTATGACGCTGCCCATGTATATTGGCTTGATGCACAGTGCGTGTTCGCAAGGTGATTTGACCGTTTTCTTGTTGTTTTAGTATTTGAGCAGCATTACTGGTGATATTTAGAAGAGCTTGCTCTATTTGATCGGTATCCATCAAAATGGGTGGCAAGCTTGGGTCGTAATCACGTTCAATGGTCAAGTAAGGACCCGAATCAAGTTCGACTAACTGGCGAACCTTCTCCAAAATAAGGTGCAGGTTTTTCTTCTTTTTTTGTTCCCGGACGTTGTGGGCCAAGAAGCCGATCAACAAGGGCTCTTAAACGATCGGCCTGCTCAATAATAATGTTGGTGTACTCATTAAGAGATGGGTCGGGTAACATTTTTGACAACAGCTGTGCCGCCCCTCGCAAGCCTCCGAGAGGATTCTTAATTTCATGAGCTAGCCCTCGCACGAGTAGCTTGGCCGCTTGTTGTTGAGCGTGTTGATTAAGCTCCTGAGTCAATCTTTTTTGCTGGCCAATCTTACGCATCTCGACCAAAAGCATCAGCTCTTTATTCCAAGACAAAGGGCTGACGGTGACTTCGAGCAATAAGGGTTTTCCATCCACGACTAAAGTGACATCACTATCGGTAATACTTTGGCCACTTTGTAATGGCTGAGTAAGCAGCGCTAAATCCAAGGAAGCGTGCTGAATAAACTTGGATAGTGACAATGGAGCAGTCTTTTAGAGCTTTGTGAGAACAGCTGCTCTGCTGCTGGGTTAGCATACTGAACGGTTAAACCCTCATTGAGCATCAACGTTGCCGTTACTACATTGTTGAGTATTGCACTGGTGAGTTCGCTGTTTGCCACACGCTATCCTTAATTTACTTTATGTTGCCCTCTCTTGGTGCGTACGGGGCAATGTCATTTTACTGCGCACCAAAATGGTGCATTGGTAATTTTAAGTATGGCGCAATTTTCTATAGAGTAAAAGCGTAAACGCTGCAGTTAGGGGGATTGCACCGATGCACGATGTAAATGCACTGTTATTGTATTTGATGATGCAATTACCTTGCCGTTTTTTCGTGCTTGAATCGTTAGGGTATGCGTTCCTCTGTCAATGGATGTTAATGACCAATGAGGCGTCGTTTGGGGATCACCGAAGACACGGCTATCAAGCAATAACTGCAGTTGGGTAGAGGTGTTAAGCTTACCTTCAACATGACCAACAACATCAAAATTACCTAAATTATTGCGAATCGTGGCATCGTGAGTTGGTGAGAGAATCGCTATTTTTATCGTGCTGTTTTGGGGCTTTGGGATTGGTGTGCCTGTATTCACTTTAACGGACTCAGGATGAGTTGTCGTTGGGACGACGGGGTTAGGTAAGACCAATAGTGAAGCTGTGG
>ASHK01000523.1 GCA_000695745.1 Vibrio madracius
ATTCCGATGCGGATGCTGGTGCTGGTCGCAACAATATTGCTGAACTTGCTAACGCTTACCCAACAAGTGCGCTAATGATTGGCGTGTCGATGAATGGTGAAGTTGATGCAGTAGCTAGCGGGCAATATAACGCTAATATCGATACGTTATTAAATACCCTTGCTGGTTACGATAGGCCAGTTTATCTTCGCTGCGCATATGAGGTTGATGGACCATGGAATGGCCATTCACCGCGTGGTATTGTGACTAGCTTCCAATATGTCCATGATCGCATCATTGCTTTGGGGCATCAGGCGAAAATTTCCTTAGTGTGGCAAGTGGCTTCGTACTGTCCGACTCCAGGTGGTCAACTTGATCAATGGTGGCCGGGCTCTGAATACGTAGATTGGGTAGGTATATCCTATTTTGCTCCTCAAGATTGTAACTGGGATCGTGTTAATGAGGCAGCTCAGTTTGCGAGAAGCAAAGGCAAACCTCTTTTCTTAAATGAATCGACTCCTCAGCGTTACCAAGTTGCAGATCTTACCTATTCAACGGATCCAGCCAAGGGCACTAATCGACAGAGTAAAACCTCCCAGCAGCTTTGGGATGAATGGTTTGCACCTTACTTCCAGTTTATGATGGATAACTCAGATATTGTAAAAGGTTTCACCTATATCAATGCGGACTGGGATAGCCAGTGGCGTTGGGCTGCTCCTTATAATGAAGGATATTGGGGAGATAGCCGAGTTCAGGCGAATGCACTGATCAAATCGAACTGGCAGCAGGAGATTGCGAAAGGACAATACATCAACCACTCTGAGACACTGTTTGAGACATTAGGCTATGGCTCAACTGGCGGTGGTGACAATGGCGGTGGAGATAACGGTGGTGGCGATAACGGCTCTGGCGGTGACAATGGAGGTGACAACGGAAGTGGTGGTGACAATGGTTCAGGTGGCGGCACCGTTCCCAGTCAATGTAGCGCTGATTTTGGTTACAATTATCGCTCGGACACAGAGATTGAGGTATTTCATAAAGATCTTGGTTGGTCTGCAAGTTGGAACTATATCTGCTTAGATGACTATTGTGTACCAGGTGATAAGTCTGGAGATAGCTATAGTCGTAGTTTTAATGCAACTTTAGGTAGTGACTATAAAATTACATTTAAAGTAGAAGACAGCACCTATCAGTTTATTACCGAGAAAAATATCACGTTCGGAAATACTATCTGCGCTCAATAAATAACCACTATGATTAGAGGGGTTAATAACCTCTCTATTTTTATTTAAATAAGATAATATAATCTTACTGCCATGGTTTTATATGATGTGTTATGAGGCACAGCTTATTTGTACTACTACTTTTTGTTGTCAGTTCTTAATTCTCCCTTACAACATTTCATACTCTTCATTCACGATGTGATCTCGCACATCGTTATCATTTTACATCAACCTAGAGCTAAATATCATAATAGCGCAATGCCATCCGCTTTCTAAAATCGTAATAAAAAAGG
The DNA here is from genome assembly GCA_000695745.1 of Vibrio madracius. GTDB lineage: Bacteria > Pseudomonadota > Gammaproteobacteria > Enterobacterales > Vibrionaceae > Vibrio > Vibrio madracius. The sequence goes on from ASHK01000523.1 coordinate 1,496, forward strand.
AGTGGATATGGACCATAAAACAACATTAGTCGAGCCTTCTGCCTGGGGCGACTACTCACTGTATTGTTTAGAAAACAGTAACGGTGTCCGCGTCGAAATTAGTGACTTAGGCGCATCCATAGTGAGCTTCAAACTCAAAGATAGATACCATAGAGAAAGAAACATAGTTCTTGGTTACAACCGTCCAGAGCATTACCTAGCGGGACAAGCTTACGTGGGCGGTGTTGTTGGACCTTGGGGAAATCGTATTGAAAATGGTCGCTATGATCACGCAGGAAATCCCATTCAGCTATGTCAGAACGAAGGGAGTAACCATTTACATGGTGGTGATTGTGAGCTTCATAAACGTCGCTGG
>ASHK01000524.1 GCA_000695745.1 Vibrio madracius
AGTTGGAATTATCGTTATGCCTTATATGGGGTCTTCCTGCAAGCCCGGCTAAGTTTATGGGTTGGTATCTGCTTCTATGGGGCGTGTTCACTGGCTTTATGTTCATCGGTTCACTTTGCTACCCTGTTGCTAAGCAAGTGGTGTTCGGTTCACTGACAATCTTGTTCTTCTTGTTGGCGGCTCGTGATTTCTTCGGTAGTGAATTGATCGGCACTATTGCTGGCTTTGAAGGTATTTTCTGTGGAGCGAGCGCGATTTACTTTGCTATGGCACAAGTACTAAATAACGAGTACGGCCGTACGATTCTGCCAATCGGTGAAAAGAAAGCACCAGAAGCGGCAGCTCAGGAAATTCCTGCATAATTCGAATTCATTCATTCGGGAACAATGAAGTGGTCAAAAGGGTAGCGTTCGCTACCCTTTTTTTGTTTGCCTCGCTTATTGCGAGGTTTGGGCTTCTCCTGAAATTGAACTCACTTGTTCTGGCTCAGGTTTCTCTCCAGTGATGCGTTCGTAGCGTCCTTCCCAATAGTCAGCTCCTTTGATACCGAGCGCTATAGGGTTGAAGGTATACTCTTCGACACCTTGCTCTTGTTGCCTTTCGTAATCTTTCAGTGCAATCACAGCAGGTTTGGCGATGAAAAAGATAATTAGAATACCGACGATATTTAACCATGCCATCAGGCCAACACCTACATCACCCATCGCCCACGCTAAGTTTGCAGCCTTGACTGTTCCATAGAACACAGAGGTAATTAACACTAGCTTCAGAATAAACATCAGGCCAGGAACTTTGAAGGTACGGCGAATATAAGCAATGTTCGTTTCAGCAATGTAGTAGTAGGCCAGTATGGTCGTAAAGGCGAAGAAGAATAGCGCAAAAGCGATAAACAGCTTACCAAAGCCGGGCATTGTGCTTTCAATCGCGAGTTGAGTAAACGCTGGCCGTTAGCTGCGACGGTTTCAGCAAGGTTTTGAACCAAGAACGTACTTTCTGGACCATTTACATTGTATGCACCTGTAATAAGAATCATAAATGCAGTCGCAGAACAAACAAGTAGCGTATCGATATAAATCGAGAATGACTGTACCAAACCTTGCTGTGCTGGATGCTCAACGTTTGCCGCTGCCGCTGCATGAGGGCCTGTACCTTGACCTGCTTCATTCGAATAAACACCACGTTTTACACCCCAGCCAATCGCGGCACCGAAGCCTGCCATTGGTGTGAATGCATCGCCGATGATCATGCTCACAATGCGAGGTAATTCACCAATGTTAAGAAGAATAATGACGAACGCGATGACGATGTATGCCAGCGCCATAAATGGAACCACAACTTGCGTGAAGTTGGCGATTCGTTTTACGCCACCAAAAATAATGAATGCTAGAATCACAGAAATAACGGCACCGGTGAAAATTTTAGCAAAACTGAAGGTGCCAATTGCGGTCTCAATCATTGCGCCTGTGCCGAAGGCAGTCTCTACCGCATTACCAATACTATTTGATTGAACGCCAGGTAGCAGTACCCCACATGCAAAAATAGTGGCGATCGCGAAGACCCATGCATACCATTTTTGTCCCATTGCTTTTTCTATGTAATAAGCAGGGCCACCACGGAACTCACCTTTATCTTCTTCTTTATAAATCTGAGCAAGGGTCGATTCAATATAAGCGGTAGCTGCGCCGAAAAATGCGACCACCCACATCCAAAACACCGCGCCTGGACCACCAAAACCAATAGCAGCAGCAACACCTGCAATGTTACCAGTACCAACGCGACCAGAAAGTGAAACAGCTAAAGCTTGAAATGAGGAAATCCCTTTTTCAGAGCTTTTACCAGAAAGCAATAAACGCCACATTTCAAAGAAGTGACGAACTTGTACAAAGCGAGTTAGTACTGAATAAAATAGGCCAGCACCAAGACATAAGTAAATTAGAGCGGGACTCCAGATTATCCCGTTTAAAAAATCAACTAAAGACTGCATAGTTCTTCCCTGTAAAGCTGGGGTAGTCTCGAAACTCAGCGACTGATGGTCTGATTGTTCAAAAGCTATTGTTGATACCCACCGTTTCTCAATCGTCCTTGCTTGCACGAAAAGCATGAGAAAGCTGAGCGCGAAGTGTTTAAATTTATAAAAACACTGCGCGCATCCTACCTAAGGTTGTTGCGAATGTTAAGCTCAGATGTAAATATTGTGTTAACGCGTGATGGTGGGCACAAAATTTAAAATGCGGTTTGTTTGAGTGATATTTGTTTGTTATTTGAGCTAATAGAAGAGATAAAAAAGCCGACCTGATTGGTCGGCTTTCGATTAGGCGGCGTCCAGCCCTTGTTGCCAAAAGGCTATTTCCATACGAGTTGCTGTTTTAAACACATGTACGAGCTCTTGAGCTCTCTTACTTTGTGGGTCAATGTCTTTGAGCAGTGCGTCTAACCGTTTAATACTGGTTTGTACCCCAGATTGAAATTCTTCACTGCCATACAATTCGATCCAGCTGCGATATGGATTACCTTCCAGCATGGTGTCGGCGCTTTTTAGTAAGTTATCACCGATGACCGCATAGCCTATCGCACAAGGCGCGAGTGCAGCATAAAGGTCAACCAATTCTCCAGTCATTCCCGCATCTAGAACATATCGAGTGTACGCCACTGTGCCAAAATCTCATCTCAGCCTCCATATCGGCTTCTGTGATTCCCCACTGATGGCAATAAGTGACATGGTGGCCAATTTCAGAGTTCAATAGCGCTTCCACACTGGGTACCGCTTCACGCATTTGAGCGAGCGTTTTTGCTTTGTAGATCGCGAGAGCATAAGCACGAGCGTAATTGTTT
>ASHK01000525.1 GCA_000695745.1 Vibrio madracius
ACATCAGTAAATATCTGACATTCTTGGGCATTTAGCGCACCAGCGAGAGCGACAGCCGTGGTATCGGAACCACCACGACCCAGCGTCGTAATATCGCCAATGTCATTTATGCCTTGGAAGCCCGCGACGATGACAATTTTGTCCTGAGCCAAATAGTCATCGATCACACTGGTATCAATGTGACTAATCGTTGCATTATTATGATTGTTGTTGGTGGTAATTCTTGCCTGTCCGCCAGTGAGAGAAACCGCTGCATGCCCCAGCTTGCTTAACGTCATCGACAGCAACGCCATAGAGATCTGCTCTCCAGCAGATAACAGAACATCCAGTTCACGAACATTGGGTACTTTGTCGATCTGTTTGGCTAGCTCAACCAATCGATTGTTTCACCAGACATAGCAGACACGACAACGACTACTTGTTTACCAGACGTTTTCGCTCGAATTACATGCTCTGCCACGTTATGAATACGCTCGACAGAGCCAACAGAAGTTCCACCGAACTTTTGCACGATTAGTGGTCTTTTCACCAGTCTTCACCTTCCCAAGACAACGTTATATTGTTCGTTTTTTGAAATTACGACCAAATTGGTCGCTCCCTTATCGTAAGTCACGTCCACACACGCACTTGTTCAATCATTTCTATAGTAGCGTCTTATGCAATTGATCTTTGAAATAGTTCTAGACCAAAAGCAACAATGCCCAATCAACGTGCATTGATTTGGGCATTTTATGATGTCGATTCGCGTGTTATAGACGCTCTTCTAACCAACTACGAATTGATTTTAGCGCTTCTGGAAGCGCTTCAACATCAGAGCCCCCTGCTTGCGCCATATCAGGACGACCACCGCCCTTACCGCCAACTTGCTCTGCAACCATCTTAACGAGGTCGCCAGCTTTAACTTTGCCCGTAAGGTCTTTTGTCACACCCGCAATCAAACCAACCTTGCCGTCGGCCACGTTGGCAATAAACGCAATACCGCTGCCCATTTGGTTTTTCGCATTGTCCATCATAGTACGAAGGTTCTTGCTATCTGCCCCTTCTAGAGCTGCAACCAGAACTTTCGTGCCCGCAATTTCTTCTACTTTGCCCATGATGTTGGCACTTTCAACCGCTGCAAGTTTGTCTTTCAGTTGCTGAATCTCTTTTTCTAATGATTTAGCTTTGCTCGCCGCGTCACTGAGCTTGTCTTCATACTGAGAAGCTTGAGTTTCGATAGCGTCGAGTGCTGCCTCACCGGTCACGGCTTCAATACGACGAATACCCGCAGCGATACCGCTCTCTGAAATAATCTTGAATAGACCAATATCACCGGTATTACTTGCGTGGATACCACCACAAAGCTCGGTTGAGAACTCACCCATAGACAAGACACGTACTTCATCATCGTACTTCTCGCCAAACAGAGCCATCGCACCTTTAGCTTTCGCTGATTCGATATCCATTACGTTAGTTTCAATAACGTGGTTAGTACGAATCTGTGCATTCACCAGACGTTCAACTTCTTTGATTTCCGCTTTCGTCATCGCTTCTAAATGAGAGAAGTCAAAACGTAAGCTATCAGGCTTAACCAAAGAGCCTTTCTGTGTAACATGCTCGCCTAAAACTTTACGCAGTGCTGCATGCAGTAAGTGCGTCGCTGAGTGATTCAATGAGATAGCAGTACGACGTTGCGCATCAACGATCGCGTTCACTTCGTCACCTTTCGCTAGAACACCTTCAACAAGCTCACCGTGGTGCGCAATCGCGTTACCCAGTTTTTGTGTATCTTCAACTTTAAAGACACCTGCCGCCGTTTTCAGCACACCTGCGTCACCGCACTGACCGCCTGACTCTGCATAGAAAGGCGTTTGCTCAAGAACGACTATCGCTTTATCGCCTGCTGATAGTGCTTCAACTTCCGCACCTTCAACAAACATTGCCGCGACCGAACTTGAACCTTCTGTGCCTGTGTAGCCGCAGAATTCAGTGTCGGTATCGACTTTAATCGCAGCATTGTAGTCCGTGCCAAATTGACCGGCTTCACGAGCACGCTGACGCTGTGCTTCCATCGCTTTTTCAAAACCTTCTTCATCGATCGCAAACTCACGTTCACGAGCAACATCGTTAGTAAGATCAGCTGGGAAGCCATAGGTGTCATAAAGTTTGAATACTGTTTCACCATCAAGAACCTTTTCATCGCCAAGGTTATCAAGGGCTTCTGTCAAGATTGTCATACCACGTTCAAGAGTACGACCAAAGTTCTCTTCTTCGATACGCAGAACTTTTTCTACTACCGCTTGTTGCTTCTTAAGTTCTTCACCTGCGGTGCCCATCACTGATGCGAGTGTGCCCACCAGTTTGTAGAAGAAAGCACCTTGAGCACCAAGCTTGTTACCATGACGAACTGCACGGCGGATAATACGACGAAGTACATAACCGCGACCTTCGTTCGACGGCATAACACCATCAACAATAAGGAATGAGCACGAGCGAATATGGTCAGCAATAACGCGCAGTGACTGGTTAGAAAGATCTTCGTAGCCAATCACTTCAGCTGCTGCTTTGATCAGCGTTTGGAAAACATCGATTTCGTAGTTTGAGTGAACACCCTGCATAATCGCAGAGATACGTTCAATACCCATACCGGTATCAACCGATGGCTTTGGTAGCTGCTCCATAGTGCCGTCTGCATGACGGTTGAACTGCATAAATACGTTGTTCCAGATCTCGATGAAACGGTCGCCATCTTCTTCAGGAGAACCTGGACGGCCGCCCCAGATGTGCTCACCGTGATCATAGAATATTTCTGTACATGGACCGCAAGGACCCGTATCACCCATTTGCCAGAAGTTGTCTGACTCGTATGGCTTACCGCCTTTCTTGTCGCCGATGCGAACAATACGATCTGCTGGGATACCGATTTGCTTGTTCCAGATTTCAAATGCTTCGTCGTCGGTTTCATATACCGTTACGAGTAGGCGATCTTTTGGCAGCTTCAACGTTTCTGTTAAAAACTCCCAAGCAAAGCTGATAGCATCTTCTTTGAAGTAGTCACCGAAGCTGAAGTTACCCAGCATCTCAAAGAAAGTATGGTGACGAGCAGTGAAGCCAACGTTCTCTAAATCGTTGTGCTTACCACCAGCGCGAACACAACGCTGGGCCGTAGTGGCACGAGTGTAGTTACGCTTCTCTAAGCCAAGGAAACAGTCTTTAACTGGTTCATACCGGCGTTAGTGAAAAGCAGAGTTGGGTCATCGTGTGGAACCAACGATGAACTGTCTACGATTTGATGCCCTTTGCTCTCAAAGAACTTAAGGAACGCGTTGCGAACCTCATCTGTGCTCATGTACATGCAGCTCTTCCTGAAATAATTCGAGTTAGATTTTGGGGACGTATTGTAACCCCATGAGTAAGGATTCGCCTAGTCTTCTGGTAAAAAGGACGGAAACTGGAAAAAATGAGAGATTAATCTCGTTGGGACAAGTAGTTGCAGGTCAACTAAGGGTTTTCAGCAGCATTTAATGCATAGTTTATCTGCTCAAATGTGTAACCTCGATATTGTAAAAAACGCACTTGTTTCGCGTATTCTTTCGGATCTTTCGATTTCCCATGGCGAAACTTTTTCGCCGCCGTTGATTTAGCTAACTCAAACCAGTCCACTTCTTCCTCTAGCATTGCTTCATCAACGATAGAATCTGCAACACGCTTTTGGTTCAACTCTTGACGAATTCGACGCTCACCATGTCCCTTATAAACATGCTGACGGATTTGACTCTTGGCAAAACGTAAATCGTCGAGGTAACGGCAGTCACGACAAAAATCTAGCGCGGCTTCCACCTCTGATTCTTCATAACCTTTAAAGGCAAGCTTCTGATAAAGCTCATATTCACCGTGATCTCGACGACTTAATAATTGGATTGCCGCTTCTTTTGCTGACAATGATGGCGGTTTGCGTTGAAACATAATCTCTCGATAAACCAGTGCAGATACAACAAAGCCCTGCATAGCAGGGCTTATCTCAATTAGACGCTAAGCTTACAATTCTTCAGCTGGCGCTTCACCTTGTTCTGGCGCTTCTTCCAGTGCTGGCGTCAGTAGCATTTCACGAAGTTTCGCATCAATAGCTTGTGCCGCTTCTGGGTTATCACGTAGGAACTTACACGCGTTCGCTTTACCTTGACCGATTTTATCGCCATTGTAGCTATACCAAGCACCCGCTTTTTCAACTAGCTTATGCTTAACACCTAGGTCGATAAGCTCACCATAACGGTTAAAGCCTTGGCCATATAGAATTTGAGTTTCAGCTTGTTTAAATGGTGCTGCAATCTTGTTCTTAACCACCTTGATGCGAGTTTCGTTACCGACAACTTCATCGCCTTCTTTGATAGATCCAGTACGACGAATATCAAGACGAACAGACGCATAGAACTTAAGTGCGTTACCACCAGTTGTAGTTTCTGGGTTACCAAACATCACACCAATCTTCATACGGATTTGGTTGATGAAGATACACATGCAGTTAGATTGCTTAAGGTTACCTGTTAACTTACGCATCGCTTGAGAAAGCATACGAGCTTGAAGACCCATGTGGCTATCGCCCATTTCACCTTCAATCTCTGCCTTTGGTGTTAGCGCTGCAACGGAGTCGACAACCATGACATCAATAGCACCAGAGCGTGCTAGTGCGTCACAAATTTCCAACGCTTGCTCACC
>ASHK01000526.1 GCA_000695745.1 Vibrio madracius
AAAACAAAAAGTCTTGTTTCAAATAGTGTAAATAAGCTTGCTGGTCGAGAGTACCAGCGGCTAACTGCTTGACGAAGTCATGTTCGGTATAAGCTAACCACTCTTGTTGGCAAGCGTTAATTAAATCTTGATGGTTCATGGTGGCTCCTAAAGTACAGGTACGATGGTCTCTGCTTTTGGCTTAGCACTGATAATGTTGTGCTGATACATAAATTCGGTAAACGCATCATATTTGCTGGCATCAACTGCTGACGGGCGAAGCGCAAAGCGTGTCAATGTGTCACGCCATGCTCTTTTATTGAGTTCGTTATTTAACGTGTCTGGTGCGTAGGCTACAAATTCATTCCATGACGCCGTTGGATGGTTCACGATGTAAGTCGTCGCTTTTTCAATCGCACGGTTAAACTTTACGATGGCGTCTTTGTCGTAGCTGTTGGCATTGGCAACAAACACGAGCTCTTCATAAGTCGGAACACCGTGCTCTTCTGGGAAAAAGGCCTTTGGTTTATAGCCTTCAAGTTCAAGCTGGTTGGTTTCAAAGTTTCTTAATCCACCCCAAATCGCGTCGACTTTTCCTGAAGCAAGGGAAGAGGAGAGAGCCCAGCCCACATTGATGATCTGTACGTCGTCAAATTTAACCCCCTCAGTATTGAGCATGGTGCCTATTGTCGCCTCTTCGTTACCGGCGATAGCAATGCCTATCTTTTTGCCTTTAAGGTCTGCGAGTGTATTAATCTTGCCATTGTCCAATACCATCATGGTATTAAGCGGTGTCGCGATTAGAGTTGCGCTGCGGATCAGTGGCAGTCCGGCGGCGACATCAATGGTAAGGCTTGTTTGATACGAAACGGCAAGGTCGACTTTACCTGCTGCAACCAGCTTAGCTGGTGTGCTTGGGTCGGCAGGCTCTTGAATATCCACATCCAGTCCCTGTTCTTTAAAGTAGCCTTTTTCTTGAGCAATCACGATTGGGCCGTGGTTTGGGTTAACAAACCAATCGAGCATAAGCGTGAGTTTTTTTTCTGCTGCATGAGCTGGCACGGTACTGGCTACGGTTAGTAGCAGAGCTACAGAGAGTTTGAGCATGGATTTCATGGTCTTTCCTTTTGATTGTTATTTATTTTCCCAAGGGATTAGCGCTTAAGCGCCCAATCGGTAAAGAAGTAAAGCGCGACGGAGACGCTGGCTAATATAAACAGTGCCGCAAACATTTCATCGATCAGCATGCGGGCATTGGCTTGTAACATGAGATACCCTAAGCCCTCACTCGAGCCGACCCACTCTCCGGCGACAGCACCGATGGGGGCGACCACAACGGCAACGCGTATACCTGAGGCTAGGACAGGCAGTGAAGCGGGCAAACGTATGTGCCAAAGCTGACGGAATCGGCTAGCCCCCATGGTCTGAGATAAATCCAAATAACCCGCAGGCGTATTACGCAGTCCGTCGTAACAGCAAGTGGTGACTGGGAAGAAGATAATCAGTGCAGCCATGACCACTTTGGAAGCAATCCCGTAACCTAGCCACAGCATCAAAATAGGCGCAAGCGCGAACACAGGGATTGCCTGACTGGTTATTAAAATCGGCAGTAGCCAGCGTTTAACAGGCTGGAACAACAGCATTTGCAGGGCAAAAAATAGCCCCATGGATAAACCAAGGAGCAGTCCAAGTAGGATCTCCTGCGTTGTAACCCAAGTATGTTTGAGCAGCACATCCTGACGTTCGACAAGCTTAAGGAGCACGGCCTCAGGTGCTGGCAAGATAAAACTAGGTAGCTCAAACAGCACCACGATAGCTTTCCAAAGCCCTAAGATAATCAGAAAGCTAATCAGCACTCGAAATAGAGTACTTAGCCCTTGTTTTTTCTGCTCAGCTGCTTGTCGGCGGCTATGCTCTGCGACTTGTGTTAAGACGGTCACGAGTGTCCCCCTAAATGCTCTAGGATGGATTGTTGAATGGTTGCAAACTCGCCATCAATATCGCGAGGAATCGCCGATTTGGGAGGCGTAATTTTATTAAGTTGAGCGGGTTTGCCGTTCATGACTAAAATCTGCTCACCCAGTCTTAGTGCTTCTTGCGGATCGTGAGTGATCAATAACACGGTTTTATCACGCAATAGCCCAGCGGCAAGGTTTTGCAATTTATGTCGCGTAACGGCATCAAGCGCAGAAAATGGCTCGTCCATTAACACAATAGGTTTGTCTTGCATTAAAGTTCGAGCTAACGCGACGCGCTGCCTCTGTCCTCCAGAGAGTTCGTTGGGCGGCACATTGGCTTTACTATCAAGCCCAACTTGCTCCAATAACGCCATGGCTCTAGTTTTTGTTGCAGCATCGACAGGCAACCCATTGAGTCGTGTGGCTAAACACACGTTATCGATCACAGTTAACCAAGGCATAAGTAAGTCTTGCTGTGCCATATAAGCCACATTGTTCGCGAGCTCGTTAATAGGCGGAGCCTGCTTGCTGGCGGTAAAGTTGACTTTTTCTGAAAGTAGCCCTGCGAGATAGCGTAACAATGTTGATTTTCCACACCCACTAGGGCCTAACAATGCGGTCCAACTGCCTGCGGTAAACTGCACGCTCAAATCGGTGAAGATCGGCTGAGAGTCACCTAAATAGGTCAACGTGGCGTTTTCCAGACGAATATCGATCATCGGTTTAATGCATAGAAGTGGTGAACGGGACCATGTCCCTTGCCAACATCGAGCTCATCAGCGTGAGCAATGGCTTGTGTAATATAGTTTTTACCGTTAGATACCGCCTGATGCAGGTCATGGCCTTGTGCCAGATAAGAGGCAATAGCAGAGCTTAATGTACAACCTGTCCCATGAGT
>ASHK01000527.1 GCA_000695745.1 Vibrio madracius
TGATCGCGGCGAGAGCGTGTGTACCAAGCAGAGAAATAAAGAAGGTATCAACGAGGTTGAATGCCAAGATAGCAACCATGCCAAATACCATAGGAACTGTCATGTTTCTAAGGACGGTGGAGATGGGATCAGAAAGTAGACCGTGTTTATCTTGCATGGCATTCTGTGCTGATGAGACAGGCGCCTAGAATACAGCAATTGATGCCTTGGTGCGACAAAGGGTTTGGTGATGAAGGTCATTCACTGCTCAAAGCTCATTTTCGTTATTTTTGTCACACTTTTTTGGCATGCTGCCCTTGGGATTGAAGAAAATGCCCCAACATATTCAACACAAGGCCTTGAAGGCAATCTAATAAGCTAAATGGAAAATAATCAGGAGAATCGACCGATGAATATCCGTCCTCTACACGACCGAGTTATCGTTGAGCGCCAAGAAGTTGAATCTAAATCTGCTGGCGGCATCGTTCTAACTGGTTCTGCTGCAGAAAAATCGACACGTGGTACTGTTTTGGCTGTGGGCAAAGGCCGCATCCTAGAAAATGGTACTGTTCAGCCATTGGACGTGAAAGTAGGTGATACGGTTATCTTTGCTGAAGGCTACGGCACGAAAACAGAAAAGATCGACGGTAAAGAAGTTCTGATCATGTCTGAAAATGACATCATGGCTATCGTTGAATAATTAAGTAGACGTTGAGTAATTTTTTACTCTAAACAAGCTATCCACTGAATTTAGATAAGGAAATAACAATGGCTGCTAAAGACGTTAAGTTTGGCAACGACGCACGAATCAAAATGCTAGAGGGTGTAAACGTTCTAGCTAACGCGGTAAAAGTAACACTAGGCCCTAAAGGTCGTAACGTAGTTTTAGACAAATCTTTTGGTGCACCTACTATCACTAAAGATGGTGTATCTGTAGCGCGTGAAATTGAGCTGGAAGACAAGTTCCAGAACATGGGCGCACAAATGGTGAAAGAAGTTGCTTCTCAAGCCAACGATGCAGCTGGTGACGGAACGACGACGGCAACAGTACTGGCTCAAGCTATCATTTCTGAGGGTCTAAAGGCAGTGGCTGCTGGCATGAACCCAATGGATCTTAAGCGTGGTATCGACAAAGCTGTTGCGGCTGCGGTTGAGGAGCTAAAAGCGCTTTCTGTAGAATGTAAAGACACTAAAGCAATCGCTCAGGTTGGTACTATCTCTGCAAACTCGGACTCTACCGTTGGTAACATCATTGCTGAAGCAATGGAAAAAGTAGGTCGTGATGGCGTTATTACGGTTGAAGAAGGTCAGGCTCTACAAGACGAGTTAGACGTAGTAGAAGGTATGCAATTCGATCGTGGTTACCTATCTCCTTACTTCATCAACAACCAAGAAGCTGGTAGCGTTGATCTAGAAAGCCCGTTCATTCTTCTTATCGATAAGAAAGTATCAAACATCCGTGAACTTCTACCAACGTTAGAAGCGGTAGCTAAAGCATCTCGTCCACTGCTTATCATTGCAGAAGACGTAGAAGGCGAAGCGCTAGCAACGCTTGTTGTGAACAACATGCGTGGTATCGTAAAAGTGGCGGCAGTTAAAGCACCTGGTTTCGGCGACCGTCGTAAAGCGATGCTACAAGACATCGCTATCCTAACTGGCGGTACGGTTATTTCGGAAGAGATCGGTCTAGATCTTGAGAAAGTAACGCTAGAAGACCTAGGTCAAGCTAAGCGCGTTACCATCACTAAAGAGAACTCAACCATTATCGATGGTGCGGGTGAAGAAGCGATGATTCAAGGTCGCGTTGCACAAATTCGTCAACAAATTGAAGAAGCAACGTCTGACTACGATAAAGAGAAACTTCAAGAGCGTGTTGCTAAGCTTGCTGGCGGTGTCGCTGTTATCAAAGTTGGCGCTGCGACTGAAGTTGAAATGAAAGAGAAGAAAGACCGCGTTGAAGATGCACTTCATGCGACTCGCGCTGCTGTTGAAGAAGGTGTCGTTGCTGGTGGTGGTGTTGCACTTATCCGCGCGGCCTCTAAAGTGGCTGGTCTTGAAGGTGACAACGAAGAGCAAACTGTGGGTATCCGCGTTGCACTTCGCGCTATGGAAGCACCAATTCGTCAAATTACAGCGAACGCTGGCGATGAAGAGTCTGTTGTCGCTAACAACGTGAAAGCCGGCGAAGGTAGCTACGGTTACAATGCAGCAACAGGTGAGTACGGCGATATGCTAGAGATGGGTATCCTTGACCCAACAAAAGTAACGCGTTCTGCACTTCAGTTTGCTGCGTCTGTTGCTGGTCTAATGATCACGACAGAAGCGATGATAACGGATCTTCCACAAAAAGATGCACCAGCAATGCCTGATATGGGCGGTATGGGTGGCATGCCTGGCATGATGTAATCTGTCATCAGAATGTACTGACAAAGCCGAAGGGAAACCTTCGGCTTTTTGTATCTGACTCAATAATAACCACTTATTTTGTGGAGTTGTTGCGGAATATGACATTTCACTGACAAATCGTATGGTTGTCCTTTTTAGCATCGTCTAAACTTATTATTCGACAACAATTGTCAGTGGAGACAAATATAATGAAAAAGGTTATTTCAGCCCTA
>ASHK01000528.1 GCA_000695745.1 Vibrio madracius
CTAACCGTGATGTGTTAACTCGTATTGGTGTGCCAATGGGCGAAGACGGTTGGCCAGCAGTGAATAAGGAAACCTGCGAAACTCAAGTGGAGAATGTGTTCTTGCTCGGTGACGCGCAAACTGGTCCATCGTCAATTGTTTCTGCTATATCAGGTGGCCGTAAAGCCGCATCGGCCATTATCGAACGTGAACTTCAATCAGAGACCTTGGCAAAAGTTCAATCTTCAGTCACAGCGGCGGAAGTATATCGTAAGAAAGGCGAAATCAAAGTTGCGCTTCTGGAAGCGAACAAGCTTGAAGAAGATGACCGCAATGAGTTCGTTAAACAGGAAGCAGAGCGTTGCCTAGAATGTTCTTATGTATGTAGCAAGTGTGTGGATGTTTGTCCTAACCGCGCCAACATGTCGCTACCGATTCCTGGCTTCAAAGATCAATATCAGACACTCCATCTTGATGCGTACTGTAACGAATGTGGTAACTGTGCTCAGTTCTGCCCTTGGGACAGCAAACCATATAAGGACAAGTTTACTCTGTTTAGCCTAAAAGAGGATTTTGACTCAAGCACTAACCAGGCTTCTTAGTACAAGGCGAGACATTATGGCTAAGAGCACAAGGGGAAGTCGCAACTATCCGATTAGTTCAAATGGTCAAATTGAGTTGCCAGAAACGTTAGCTGATGAAGCCACTATTATTCAGTACGTTCTATCGAACCACAAATACTTGCTTGGCGCTGTAGAAGTGTAAAAGGAGAATAGAATTATGTTGATAATTAAAAACGCAACAGCAGTACAGATGGAGCCAGCCTTTATTAAGGAAGGCATTGATATTGCGATCGAAAACGATCTTATCGTTGAGGTCGGCGAGTCTCTAAGTGCCAAGTATCCCAATGCTGAAGTGAAGGACTTTACCGGTAAGTTGGTGATGCCGGGGATCGTCTGTTCACATAACCATTTCTATTCTGGACTGGCACGCGGCATTATGGCGGACATCAAACCGAGCCCAGATTTCATCTCCATCCTGAAAAACCTGTGGTGGCGAATGGATCGAGCATTGGATGAAGAAGCTTTGTATTACAGTGGTTTGATTTGCTCTTTAGAAGCGATTCGTCACGGTTGTACATCGGTTATCGACCATCACGCCTCACCGAGTTACATTGAAGGGTCATTGGCGACGCTTCGTAAGGGGTTCTTGAAAGCTGGGCTTCGCGGTATGACGTGTTTTGAAACCACAGACCGTAACGGCGGCGTTGAAGAAATGGCGGCAGGTGTGGAAGAGAACATTCGCTTTGCACAACTTGTCGATGCGGAAAAAGAGCGTGGGGTTGAGCCTTATTTGGTTGAGGCTCATATCGGTGCTCACGCTCCGTTTACGGTGTCGAATGAAGGCATGGCAATGCTCTCGGAAGCGGTGAAAGCAACCGGACGCGGTTTACACATCCACGTGGCTGAAGACCACTATGACGTAACACACAGTCATCACCATTACGACCAAGACATTGTAGAACGTCTCGATAGCTTTGGTTTAATAGACAGTAAAACGTTACTTGCTCATGGGCTCTTCCTGTCCGAGAAAGACATTAGCATCTTGAACAAACATGATGGTTTCTTGGTTCACAATGCACGTTCCAATATGAATCAACAACGTAGGTTATAACCATCAGTTACGTCAGTTCAAAAATGTCGCGATTGGTACCGATGGTATTGGTGCTGATATGTTTGAAGAGCTTAAATTTGCATTCTTTAAACATCGTGATGCTGGTGGTCAAATGTGGCCTGATAGCTTTATGCGTCACCTATGGAACGGTAATGAGATTCTCGGTCGTAACTTTGGTGCTAAGTTTGGTCGTTTGGAAGCAGGATATAAAGCGGATCTAACGATTCTTGATTACACCTCACCAACACCTTTGGTTGCTGATAACTTGCCGGGTCACTTTGCATTCGCACTCAATGCGAGCAACGTAAACAGTGTGATGGTGGAAGGTAAGTTCTCTTATCTAAACCGTGAGTTCCCATTCGATGTTGAGCCTATCTATAAAGAGGCGAGGGAAGTCGCAGCTCGTTTATGGAAAGACATGGACAATCTTGATTAACCCTTTCGTTTGATTGACCAATAATAAAAAGACCAGCATAAGCTGGTCTTTTTTATGAAGAGAATCTGAGGTGATTACTTCATTTGTTGTACTTGTTTTTGAAGCTGGTCAAGTTGCTTCATTTTGCCTTGAGACCTAGAGACTGGTAGTCAATCGAAGCAGGGTTCATCATCTGGCCTTGCTGCATTGGGTAGTTAGGCAGAGTTTGGAAGAATTCGCCAAGTACGTCTTGAATTGGAACGAATAGCCACATGTTGTCTGCCATCCAACGTAGGTACATGCCAGATTCGTGTGGTGCTTTCTCAAATGGGTCAGCACGTAGGTGAATGATCTTTGGCCAGTTAGGAGAGAAACGTACCGCGTCAGTGATGTTACCTTCTAACGTTGCGAAGTGTAGTTTCCAATCATTCCAACGAACCGCATTCAATTCGCCGTTTGCTGTGAAGTAAAGTAGAGACTCACGTGGTGCCTTGTCAGTTTTACCTTCAAAGAATGGCTTGAAGTTGTAGCCATCAATATGTACGCGCCAGTCTTTACCGTTTGCTTTGTAGCCTTTAGCTAACTTTTCTTTCACATCAGGAACACCTGCTGCAGCAAGAAGCGTTGGTAGCCAGTCTTGGTGAGCCATCATCTCGTTGATCTTAGTACCTGGTTCAATTACGCCAGGCCAACGGACAAGTTGAGGAACGCGCATACCGCCTTCCCAAGTTGTGC
Organism: Vibrio madracius; assembly: GCA_000695745.1. Classification (GTDB taxonomy): domain Bacteria; phylum Pseudomonadota; class Gammaproteobacteria; order Enterobacterales; family Vibrionaceae; genus Vibrio; species Vibrio madracius. The sequence continues at coordinate 2,804 of ASHK01000528.1, forward strand.
CTTTTTCACCGTGGAATGGCGTCGCACCGCCATCAGGCCAGCTTACTGTTTCCGCACCGTTATCGGTAGAGTAGATAACGATCGTGTTGTCAGCGATGTTTAGCTCGTCCAGTTTGTCTAGCAGGATACCCACTTGGTCATCATGTTCTAACATGCCGTCGGCATAAATAGAGATACCAGATTTACCTTGATACTTCTCTTGCAGACGAGTCCAAACGTGCATTCGTGTGGTGTTGTGCCAGATAAAGAATGGCTTGTCTGCTTTCACGGCTTTTTCCATAAACGCGAGAGACGTTTCTAGGAACTCTTCATCGGCATGTTCCATACGCTTACGCGTCATAGGACCAGTATCTTCGATTTTGCCATCTGCAAAAGACTTGATGACACCACGAGGGCCGTAGTTCTTGCGGAACTCTGGATCTTTAGGGTAGTAGTAAGTTTCTGGTTCTTCCTCAGCGTTGAGGTGGTAAAGGTTACCAAAGAACTCAATCAAAACCGTGGTTAGTTGGCAAGTGTTGGTCTTGGTCACCTAAGTGGTTTTTACCAAACTGTGCCGTCATGTAGCCTTGCTCTTTGAGTAGATCAGCAGTGGTTGGAGCCCAGTCTGGAATACCGTGTGTTGAACCTGGCATACCGATGGTAAGTAGACCAGTACGGAAAGGTTCTTGACCAGTAATGAAGGCTGCGCGACCTGCTGTACAAGATTGCTGACCGTAATGGTCAGTGAAAAGTGCACCTTCGTTAGCGATACGGTCGATGTTTGGGGTTTCGTACCCCATCATGCCTTGGTTATATGCGCTGATGTTCCAATAACCGACATCGTCGCCGAAAATCGCTAGGATATTCGGTTTGTCCGCCGCAACTGCAACTGAAGATGTAGCAATAAGCCCAACGCCCATTGCAATCTTACTTAAGTGGTTTGCCATTCTAGACTCCATCGTCTTTTACTCATTGATTTTGCAGTAAACACCTAGTGAGGTGCCTATTTGTCCTGCACTCTATTTGAGCTAAGCGCTGGTGTCGTCTTATAGACACTATAAAAGAAAGTTATATTCGCTAAATATAATCATAAAAATCAGTCGGTTGGGTAGGGATAGAGACGCTGTTTGCCACGGTGGTGCTATGTGAGCTTAATCAAAAAATCGAGTTAATCTTTATTAATCTATTAATGGCGAAAAATAATTTATATTTTTGGCGCTTATGGGTGATCACGTCTATACGTTAGGGGGCAGGATGCGACTAACTAATGTAGAGGTTTACATGACAACAAACAGAAGGCTAAAGCGACATTTAGCGGTTTTGGCTACCGCGCTAATTGGCATATCAACCAATGCGTATGCAGAAGACAAGCCCAACATCTTAGTGATTTGGGGGGATGACATCGGTCAGTCTAATGTGAGCGCATATACATTTGGCTTGATGGGATATAAAACACCGAATATCGACTCGATCGCTAAAGATGGCATGATGTTCACCGATTATTACGGAGAGCAATCATGTACCGCTGGCCGCTCAACATTCATTACAGGACAAAGTGTATTACGGACAGGCTTGAGTAAAGTGGGTCTTCCTGGAGCCGACCTTGGACTGCAAGCTGAAGATGCCACCATTGCTGAACTCCTTAAACCACTCGGTTATATGACTGGGCAATTTGGTAAAAACCACCTAGGAGATAAAGACGAGTTTTTGCCCACTAACCACGGTTTTGATGAGTTTTTTGGCAACCTTTACCAMCTCAATGCTGAAGAAGAACCTGAGAATATCGACTATCCGAAAGATCCAGAGTTCCGCAAACAATTTGGCCCGAGAGGCGTAATTAAGTCCTACGCTGATGGCAAAATAGAAGATACCGGGCCATTAACACGCAAACGTATGGAGACGGTAGACGAAGAAACCCTGTCTGCTGCTCTGGATTTCATGGATCGCGCAGTCGCCGCCAAGAAACCGTTCTTTGTGTGGTGGAATGCGACAAGGATGCACTTCCGTACCCACGTTAAGGATGAAAACCTTGGTAAATCAGGCATCAGTTTTTATGCTGACGGTATGATTGAGCACGACAATCAAGTCGGTGAATTACTGAAAAAAGTCGATGAACTCGGTATTGAAGACAATACGATTGTGTTTTACTCGACAGATAACGGCCCACATATGAATACTTGGCCGGATGCTGGTCTAACCCCGTTCCGTGGTGAGAAAAATACCAACTGGGAGGGTGCTTATCGTGTCCC
>ASHK01000529.1 GCA_000695745.1 Vibrio madracius
TTAACGAGAATTTTTTCGGCGCGGAATGAGTCACGACGGTGGATTAGGTGCACCTCTGAAGCGATGTTTGATAGGTAAAGTGCTTCTTCAACCGCGGTATTGCCGCCACCAACAACGGCGACTTTTGATTGCGATAGAAGAACCATCACAGGTGGCACAAGCTGAAACACCACGTCCCTTAAAGGCTTCTTCAGATTCTAGACCTAGGTATTTGGCAGAGGCACCGGTTGAAATGATAACGGCATCTGCCGTGTAACTCTGAGAATCACCAAATAGTTTAAACGGGCGAGTGCTGAAATCGACTTTATTAATGTGATCGAAGATCATTTCAGTTTCAAACTTCTCAGCATGCTCTTTCATGCGATCCATTAGTGCAGGACCAGTTAAGCCTCGGCGTCGCCCGGCCAGTTTTCTACCTCTGTAGTCGTGGTAAGCTGTCCACCTTGTTGCATCCCTGTAACAAGAACCGGTTCAAGGTTGGCACGTGCGGCATAAACAGCCGCGGTATAACCCGCAGGGCCAGAGCCTAAGATGAGCAATTTACAGTGTTTTGTGTCAGCCATTTTGTCGTCTCACTTCAGTCATTCTTATTGCACCTTCCGTCGGCGCATCTTAATTACCTAATATATTGGGGTTGTGGTGAATTAATCAATACTAGATTTGTGATAACTGATGTCATTTTGAGCAGTTAGTTGTTAATTGAACGTTTCAAATACACCTTAATTCGTTATGGATCGGCGTTAGCGATAAACACCATATTTTCTAAAATTAATAGTGACTGGCACTTTGAACAGTGAACTCAATAAGCGCAGGGTGTTTTGGGTTATGTAATCTATAAACCATTGTTACTTAGAGACAATCTAAGCACAGTAGTCAACAATGCTAGGATTTGCAGGGGTTTAATTTGTTATAAAGTGTTTAATTATGTATTTTTAATAAATTATGGATGTTTATTTTGTATTGTTTAATTTGATGGATTAAAAGGCTGTAAAAAGTTGATCTTGCAGAATTGTTGATATTTAATGGTTTGTAAATAAAATGTGAAACACATTGTTTTGGCATAACATTGAAAGGAGTTAATGATGCTGCATAGTGCTGAAAGTACATTACATCTTACTAGTCTGAGCGGTCGAGCGACGGAGCAGTTGGCACCATCGTTTTCAATGCTACCTAATACTGAACATGCTGATGGCAAATATCGCTTACGTCGTTATTCGGTGGTGCGTTTTGAGGATGGTCAGATTACAGACAAAGGTGATAATTGCTTTGTGCAATCTGAGCATTTTAACCACTTCCAAGGCGATGTAATCAGACAGTTTGAGCCGGTCTTAGAATCAACGATGCAAAGCTCGGCGATGTTGGAGTTGGTGACACTATTTGTAAATACCAATGCGTTACCCAATGGACAGGAAATCGAAATCCATCAAATGAGGATCGCGGCGGTCTTCGATGAAACTGAAGTGGCGCCTGAAGGTGTCCACCAGGATGGCTTTGACCATATCGCGTTGGTCGGTATTGGTAGAGAAAATATCGTCGGTGGTGAAATTATGCTCTACAACGATAATAGAGAAGCCCCATTTTTCAGAAAAGTGTTGGAGAATGGAGAAGTGGCTATTCTTGATGACTCTAAACTTTGGCATAATGCTCAGCCAATCCGCTGTATCGATAACCGAAACGCAGGCTACATGGATCTGTTTGTGTTGACCGCTAAGGATACGCGCAATGCACTTCACTCCTAGTTCAGCACGAGAGCACTTTGCTGCTCTGCATCAATCGTATAACGATCAATCGGTGTTATTTCTTGATGGCCCTGGAGGGTCTCAAGTGCCGGGTTCTGTGCTTAAAGCCATGACGGATTATCTTGGTCGTTATAATTCCAATTTAGGTGGTCACTACTTTTCTAGTAAACAAACCGTAGAACTCGTTGCCCGAGCGCGTCATCATGGGAAAGCCTTACTTAATGCGGAACAAGCAGACAACATCGTGTTTGGCGCTAACATGACTTCGTTAACCTTCCAGTTGAGTAGGGCGATAGCAAGAGATTGGCAGCGCAATGATGAAATCATTGTCACGGCGCTTGACCATTACTCGAACGTATCGAGCTGGCAGCAAGCTGCTGAAGACAGAGGGGCGGTGGTCAAACAGGTTAAGGTTGATGAAAGCGACTGCACTTTGGACATGGATCATTTAGAGAGCCTGATTTGTGACAAGACCCGACTGATCGCGGTGACTTATGCATCCAATACCACTGGATCTGTTACAGATATTAAACGCGTTGTAGAGTTAGCCCAAAAAGTGGGGGCGCTAGTTTATGTGGACGCGGTTCATTACGCGCCCATGCACTGATTGATGTACAAGATCTAAAGTGTGATTTTTTGGTCTGCTCGGCCTATAAGTTCTTTGGTCCTCACCTCGGTTTAGCGTATATCTCTCCAATGTGGTTGCAGTCATTGAAACCCTATAAAGTCCAGCCTGCGAACAGATATTGGGCCTTGGGCGTTTTGAAACAGCACACAAAACTTCGAAGCAATGGCCGGTTTTGTTGAGGCAGTCCGTTACCTAGCTCATTGGGGAAAAGGACAAAGCTTGCGACAACAGTTGGAATCTGCCTTTATGGACATGAGTCATCATGAAGAGCAAATTAGTCGTTATTTTCTAGAACGGCTTTCACGATGTGAGTCGCTGAGCCTTTATGGTATTGCTGACCCCTCTCATGAAAGGCGCACCCCAACCTTTGCGCTTCGTTCAAGCAAACACTCACCAGAGATGATGGCGAAATTCCTTGGCGAACAAAATATCTGTGTATGGAATGGCCATTTTTATGCCCTAGGCTTTGGTAAAGCAACTCGGACTCGAAGATAAGGGGGCGTTTTACGGGTTGGTTTTATGCATTACAACACACTTGAAGAAGTCGACCGGTTCTTCGATGCGATAGAGAACAATTTTATGAGAGAGAAGCCGCTTTTGCGGGCKTCTGTTTGAGCGTTACCTTAGGCCGAAACCTCAACCTCATAAGACGTGAACTTACGAATGTTAATAACACCAGTATCAAAGATTAAGTATTGGCCTTTGATACCCTGTAACGTTCCAGTGACCACAGGTTCTTTATCAAAGTTATGCGACTTAATCTTGGTTGGGTAAACCTCGACAGGGTAGTGGATTGGAGTGATAACTTCACTTAGCACTTCTACCGCATCATCTCCATACTGAGCTTTTATCTCAGCAATCTTGTCAGCGACAAGCGGCAAGAGTTCTTGTGCCTTCTCCACTAATTCCATTGGGTCACCGTCTTGTTTTAGTAAGGTTCTCCAATTTGTTTTATCGGCAATATGCTTGGCAAGTTCAACT
>ASHK01000530.1 GCA_000695745.1 Vibrio madracius
CCAAGTTCTTTCACATCTTGGGCACGCTCTCGCATATAGACATCAGACATCTTAGCGAAACGATTCGCATAGCTTTCTACGACTTGGCGCAATGCCCAGTCCGCTTTGTCACCTTTTTGAATCTGCGCTTTTAAATCATTGCGCAGCATAGGGTCGTTCAGTAAGTGGGTAAATAAGTCAAAGATGGCCAGAGCGTCTTTATTTAACTCCAGATCCAACTTTTTACGCATACGCTTGAAATCGGCCAGTGCGTTTTCGATCGCGACTGACAACGTTTCATGTTCACGGGCAATGTCCAGCGCCGAGGCTGGGAACACGTTATTAAGATCCGGCTGAGTGTTGTCCCACCATATTGGACCAATCGCTACGCCCGAAGACGCCCAATACCTTTAATAACGGCTGTTTTATTGTCGTCAAAAAAACCATGACCTTGCGCGGTGGCGTGTGCTATCAACACCGCTATCTGTGCAGCAAGCGTGACTAAGAAAGATTCTTCCATCTCACTAAACTGACGCGAGGTTTTTTGCTGGATAACCAACACCCCTAGTACCTGTTTGCGATGGATGATCGGCGTACCTAAAAAGGAATGGTAGATATCCTCACCAAGCTGAGGGAAGAATTTGAATGCAGGATGTTTGGCCGCTTCGGCTAAGTTGATTGGTTCAGCCGTTCGCTTTACCAAACCCACTAAACCTTCATTGAAACTAATATGAATAGTGTCGCCTTTGAAGGTCAGGCCTTGTGTTGCCATTAACTCCAAACGCTGTTTATCGTTATTCGCCAAATAGATTGTGCAGCACTCAGTATGCATAGCTGCACAAGTTTGTTGAACAAGAATTTCGAGGGCGGCGTGCACATTTTCAACCTTTGAAACGTGCTCAACTATATCCCTTAGTTGCGATAGCATACTTACCCTCTTCGATGCTTTCTCTTGCCTTTGAATTTACGTTCCTTAAACGGCATTGCTAATGACGCGAACTCTTTCATCGCACGTCGGTACACATCTCGTTTAAAAGAAACCACTTGTCTTACTGGATACCAATAACTTACCCAGCGCCAACCATCAAACTCAGGGGTATTACCACGCTGCATATTGATCTTAGACTCATCACAATCTAAGCGCAGTAAAAACCATTTCTGTTTTTGCCCAATACAGACCGGTTTCGAATCCCAACGTACTAATCGTTAGGTAACTTATATCTCAGCCAATGGCGACTTACCGCAACGATTTTAACGTCGTTCTTGGTTAATCCCACCTCTTCATACAGTTCTCGATACATAGCTTGCTCAGGGGATTCACCATCGTCAATACCGCCCTGAGGAAATTGCCATGAGTGTTGTCCGTATCGCTTAGCCCAGAAGACCTGACCATGGTTGTTACATATCACAATACCAACATTGAGTCGGTAACCATCGCCATCTATCACTGGCCAACCTCAATTAAATTTTCATTACCCTGATTTTTCCACATATCCCCAAGTTGAGCAAACTTAGTCGCCCGTAAATTTGAACAATTACCACTAAATGACACCTTA
>ASHK01000531.1 GCA_000695745.1 Vibrio madracius
TATCTTGCTCGTACGGATAACGAATCGCATCAAGATATACTCGGGTTTGCACCACAATAGGCTCATTGAAACTAAACCAGTACTTCACCTTATGAGCGTAACGCTTGAACACTTCCTCCGCGTAGTGAACAAACATATCGACCACTTTAGGCGAGCTCCAGCCACCGTAATGTTCGAGCAAATAAGTGGGTAGCTCATAATGCTCCAAGCAGAACATCGGCTCGATACCTTTCGCAAGCATGGTATCAATGACCTTATCAACGTAGCCTGCATACTCTTCATCGACAATCCCTTGCTCGTAATCAAGCATAAAACGAGACCAGTTGATGGAACTGCGGTAGTGGGTTAACCCCACCACCTGCATGAGGTCAATATCTTCAACATAACGGTTGTAGAAATCAGTCGCGACAGCTGGCCCATAGCCGTTATGCCAGACTTTTCGGTCGTTCTTGTACCAAGCGTCAATATAAGAATCTTGGCTATCTTTCTTACCACTCCAACCTTCGGTTTGCCATGCAGACGCTGCTGCACCAAGAATAAAACCTTCAGGAAACTTCATAGAGTATTGAGTCATTATGCGTCCTTAAGCTACCGCTTCTTTCGCTTCCGATTTTTGCTCGCTTTCTAGATTATCGAGCTGCTCTTTGAACTGGTTCTCACACACTTTGACAAAAGGTAGGTAGATGAGAATCGAGGTAACAATACAAGCGATCTGAGTCACCACTGCACCAAGTGAACCACCCGTCGCCAGCCATGAGCTCAGAATCGGTGGACAGGTCCAAGGAATCATCACCACAGCCTTACCTGCAAAACCAATCGCCGTTGCGTAGTAACCAATCATCCCGGTAATTAGCGGTGTAATAATGAATGGAATCGCTAGAATCGGGTTGAGCATGATAGGCATACCAAACACCACTGGCTCGTTGATGTTGAATGCACCTGGACCGACAGAAAGCTTGGCAATCTCGCGCATATCTTTACGTTTCTTACATACTAAGAAGACTGCAACAAGTAGACCAATCGTGACACCTGAACCGCCGATACTCATGTAGATGTCCCAGAAAGGCATCGTAATGATGTTCGGAATTTCTTCCCCGTTTTCATAAGCTGTCATATTTGCGGCAATCGCACCAAGCAGCAGCGGCTCACGTAGTGGCTTGATCATTTGGTTTCCGTGAATACCCACTACCCAGAAAACCTGAGCTAGGAACATCAGTAGAAGCACACCAGGTAGACTTTGGATAGCCCCTTCAAGCGGACGTTGAATCGCTGCGTACGTTGCATCATAAAGCGTCATTCCCGAAATCTCGTAGAATGCGAAACCAAACGTAGCAATCGCAGTAACGGTGATGATCGATGGCAGCAATGCCGAGAACGAGTTCGCCACATTTGGCGGCACAGAATCAGGCATCTTGATTTGTAAAGCGTTAACTTTCAGAAGCTTGCTGTATACCTCAACCGATAGGATTGCGATAAACATACCCAAGAATAAGCCTTTAGTGTCGGTATATTGGCGAGCAATAACATTACTCACTTCAAACGCTTCACCCGCTACAACCACTTCATAGGTAGTCGGAATGACCGCCACGAAACAGATAACAGCAAGCAAACCTGAGTAAGCGTTAACTTGACCATTAAGCTTGCCAAGCTCAAGACCAATCATAAAGATGGCCCCGATGGTCAAGAAGTTCAGTGTTGCATAGTTTATTTGTCCCATGATTGGACGGTATTCAGCCAAAAAGGCAAATGTTTCAAAGGCAGCAAGACCTGACTGAGTACCCATAACCATGTTAGAAATCAGTACGCCAAACGCACCAACGATAATGACTGGCATCAGCATGACAAATGCTTGCTTGATAGCCATCACGTATTTCAAGCTGGTAAACCAGCCCGCCCAGTAATTGAGCTTTTCTGTAAACGCATTATTAAGCACGAGGTATCCCCTTCCATTCGTGTCGTTCATATTTGTTACGGGTAACATTACGGGTAACAAAACTAGAAAACAAAGAAAAATCCGGATAACTGTTAGCTTGAGCACGAAAAAAAGCCTAATTACTCATCAAATTTGAGCTAGATAACACTTTTGATAGATAACGTATTGCCGAACTGATAGTTACCCGTAACACTAGGGACAACAAAAAGCACAAATAAGTGTCAATAACAGGAGAAACAACGATGAAAATTCTATTGCTATGTTCGGCGGGAATGTCGACCTCTATCCTAGTAAGAAAAATGGAAGAAGCTGCTAAAAACCAATCTATTGACGCTGAAATATTGGCTGTGCCAATTGCTGAATTCGAAACTAAGCTAGCCGACTGGGATGTGTTCTTACTTGGTCCACAAGTGAAATTCCGCCAACAAGAATTTGCAGCCTTGGCGGCAGAGCAAGGCAAGAAAGTCCTAGCGATCAATCCTATGGATTACGGTGCAATGCGCGGTGAGAAAGTTCTGGCAACAGCCATTGAAGCACTCAGTGAAACAGCTTAAATAGGGGTATCAAATATGGATCTTGAGATCACCATCATGGGCTTAATCTGCAATGCAGGAGAAGCGAGAAGTCTATCCATGGAATCTATTAAAAGTGCCCGTAACGGACAGTTTGAACAAGCACAAAGCTACCTAGATCAAGCAGATGAAGCAATTCGTCAAGCTCATTTAGTTCAAACAGAATTAATAGGTGCCGATGAAGGTGAAGGTAAAATCCCAGTCACGCTAGTGATGGTGCATGCTCAAGACCATTTGATGACCACCATACAAGCAATAGAGAACGCACGTGAAACCGTGCATCTCTATCAGCGTCTCAACAAACTCGAACAGAACGTGTTTAACAGCGTTGCCATGGCTTAATCGTAAAGACGATGCAAAC
>ASHK01000532.1 GCA_000695745.1 Vibrio madracius
AAGGCCGAAGAAGTGAGGCAACCTACTACGCCCAAGGTGGCATCGCTGCGGTATTCGATGAGACAGACAGTATTGAATCTCACGTCAATGATACTAATATTGCTGGCGGCGGTATTTGTGAGCAAGACACGGTTCAATTTATTGCAGAGAATGCTAAAGAGTGTGTGCAATGGCTGATCGATGGTGGTGTTCCTTTTGACCAAGTAGAAACCGCGAAAGATGAAAAGCCTCGCTACCACCTTACACGTGAAGGTGGTCATAGTCACCGCAGAATCTTACATGCCGCAGATGCCACAGGCATGGCCATGCAAACCACCCTGCAAGATAACGTTAACAACCATCCTAACATCGAAATTTTCGAACGTTATAATGCACTCGACCTGATTACTGAAGACAAAGTAGGTGGTGATAAGAATAAAGTCGTTGGTGCCTATATCTGGAACCGCAACCAAGAGCATGTTGAAACCGTACGTGCTAAATTTGTTGTCTTAGCCACAGGTGGCGCATCAAAAGTGTACCAGTATACGTCGAACCCTGATGTCTCTTCTGGCGACGGTATCGCGATGGCTTGGCGTTCAGGTTGTCGTGTTGCCAACTTAGAATTTAATCAATTTCACCCAACATGCTTATTCCATCCTGACGCTCGAAACTTCCTATTGACGGAAGCCTTACGAGGCGAAGGGGCTTATTTAAAACGTCCAGACGGCACTCGCTTTATGCCAGATTTCGACGAACGTGAAGAACTTGCACCTCGCGATGTTGTCGCTCGCGCCATTGACTTCGAAATGAAGCGTTTGGGTGCTGACTGCATGTATTTAGATATCAGCCATAAGCCTGAAGAGTTTATCGTTAAACACTTCCCAACCATCCATATGCGCTTGCAAGATCTTGGTATCGATATGACCAAGGAGCCAATCCCAATCGTACCTGCCGCCCACTATACCTGTGGTGGTGTCATGGTCGATAAGTCTGGTAAGACAGACCTTGAACAGTTGTACGCTATCGGGGAAGTGAGTTATACCGGCCTTCACGGCGCCAACCGCATGGCATCGAACTCTTTGCTTGAATGTGTGGTCTATGCTTGGGCTGCCGCTAATGACATCCTGGCAAAATTCGATGATGCCACTCTAGTTAATGGCCTCCCTGCCTGGGATGAAAGCCAAGTATGCTGCTCTGACGAAGAAGTCATTATTCAACATAACTGGCATGAGCTACGTCTATTTATGTGGGATTACATGGGTATCGTGCGAACTGATAAACGACTAGAGCGAGCACTCCGTCGTATTCAAATGTTGCAACAAGAAACTCATGAGTACTACAGCAATTTCAGAGTATCGAACAACTTACTCGAGCTACGTAACTTGCTGCAAGTGGCAGAGTTAATGGTGAGATGTGCCATGCAGCGTAAAGAGAGTCGTGGACTGCACTATACGCTCGACTACCCTGATATGTTAGAAAATAGTGGTCCGACAGTGCTGTCACCTCAAGATGAGGCACCAACCGTCTAATTCGGCTATCTCGTTCAGCAGCAATACATACAAGCAGTCATTAATCTGGCTGCTTTTTTATTACTAAAATCAAACGACGATAGGCTGACTCATCGCAGCTATCACGCCAAAGTAAGCGCCAACCATTGTTTTGATCGTACATGCCGATAAACCAATGATGAAAAGCGAGAAAATAACGAGGGGAGATAAGTTCGATATTATTTAATGTGGTCAAAGAGGACGTTAGAATGAGCTGGCCCTTTAACGCCGGATGCAGCCAATAAGTCCGACCGAACGTGATGACTACATAAAGTGTAAGCACAATCGGAGCAGATGACGCGATGCACGTTACCAGCAGTAAAATAGTAAGCGAACTATTAATAATTGGCGCAAGGCATGAGGGATGAATCTGCAGGTAAGTATTATCAAGCGCATCCTTACCTGCGTTACGTGAAAAGCGTTTAGCGAACTTTGCTGAGGTTGTGAGCAACGATTTTATCAACCATAGAGGCATGACCTAAGTTTTCACTGCGACCATGGCCCATAACCCAAGTAAACAAATCAGGGTCATCACACTCTAGCAGCGACACAAAA
>ASHK01000533.1 GCA_000695745.1 Vibrio madracius
TAAATCCCAACTTTATATCCTTTTAATTACCGCACAGTATTGTTTCATACATAAATATAACAGATACTTAACTTACCGAATGAACACGTTGTTCTCTTCATTACTTGTTAGCAAGGATGCATTATGTTTCTTGATTATTTTGCTCTAGGCCTTCTTGTCTTTGTTGCTCTGGTTATTTTTTATGGGATTATCGTCATTCACGATATCCCTTACGAAATAGCTAAAGAGCGTGACCACCCACATCAGGATGCCATACATGTTGCAGGTTGGGTAAGCTTATTTACGCTGCACACAATCTGGCCTTTCCTATGGATCTGGGCGACGTTATGGCGCAGTGAGCGTGGTTGGGGCTTCCACAAATTGGAGGAAGAGCAGCACGATCTCCATCATCGATTGGAGCGCCTTATCGATCAAGTCTCCGAACTTGAACAAGAAGTCACTTATCTTAAAGGCAAGCAATCGACTGCTGCCAGTCAAATAAAAGAAGAGGAGAAGTAATCCATGGATTTATTACTGATACTCACTTACGCAGCACTGTGTATTGCTATTTTTAAAATATTCAATATCCCATTAAACAAGTGGACAGTACCGACAGCGGTTCTCGGTGGTGTGGTTCTTATTGGGACACTGATTTTGCTGATGAACTATAACCACCCATTTAGTCAAATCGGTGGTCAGTTTTATAGCACTACCCCTATCGTTTCTAGTGTGCGCGGCAAAGTTATCGAGGTTGATGTACAAGCTAACCAACAGCTGGAAAAAGGCGATGTGTTGTTCCGAATTGACCCTATTCCATTTGAAGCCGAAGTCATTCGCGCAAAAGCGGCTTTAGCTGATGCACAGCAAGCCGTGCTGCAATTGGAAAGTGCGTATAAAGCGGCTCAGTCTGACACGATCAAAGCGTTAGCAGAGCGCGATAAAGCGGAACGAGAATACGATCGTTATCAGAAAGGTTTTAAGAAAGGCGCATTTACGGCACAACAAGTGGATACTCGTCTACAAACTTTCAAAGCAAATCAAGCAGCATTAGAAGCATCACAAGCGAAAGAAGAGAGTGCTCGATTAGCGTTTGAGTCTCAAATTTATGGCGAAAACACGACCGTTGCCCAGCTTAAAGCACAGTTAATTCAAGCCGAGTTCAATCTTAAAGAAACCGTCGTTCGAGCACCAACAGATGGCTATGTCACTCAGCTAGCCCTTCGCCCGGGTATGATGGCAGTACCGTTGCCGCTCGTTCCGTTGATGACGTTCGTTCACACTGAAGAAAATTTCTACGTTGGGGCATTTCGTCAAAACTCATTACAACGTCTTCAACCAGGATTTGAAGCAGAATTCTTGTTCAGAGCTTTACCCGGCAAAGTATTCAAAGGTAAAGTCGTAGAAGTGTTACCAACAATTGCTGAGGGACAAATAACGGCAAGCGGTACATTAAGAACCACGCAAAGTTTTAATACTATGGGACGAGCCATGGTGAAACTGGTAATTGAAGATGACATGAGTCAGTACGTTCTTCCAACTGGCTCTAACGCAGAAATTGCTATTTATTCAGACAGTTTTACGCATGTCTCTATTATGCGTAAGGTTTTGATACGAATGAAGAGTTGGCAGAATTATCTCTATCTTGACCACTAATTAGACATTTGTATTAAATAACAAATACATATCCCAAGGACACCATATGGTGTCCTTTTTTTGTACTCCTATTCCGACAAAGAAAAGTGAGCTGTAGCACAGTTATAATAACCCACATGTTTAGTGTGCTTATCTATGATTCAAATCAATTCCCAAAATACCACTTAAGGAGTAGCGTTATAAACAATCACAAAATGACACATTTATTAATAAATAATTATGAAATTAAAAAAACGATATATTTTACTCATTACCTGTGTAGGGATATTAATTGGTTGGTTAAGTTTTGGGGGTACTGCCGCCATTATGCACAAAACCTCTAGCACAGAGTTTTGTCTCTCTTGCCACACTATGCAAATCCCTTATGAGGAATATCAAGGTTCTATTCACTTCACTAATGCTAAAAGGCATCCGCGCTGAATGTGCTGACTGCCATATCCCAACCGACCCTATTGATTATGTCATCACAAAAATACGAGCGTCTAAGGACATCTATCACGAGTTCGTGACAGGTAAAATTGACAATGAAGACAAATACGAAGCGCATCGTATGGAAATGGCAGAAACGGTATGGGCTCAACTAAGAGCGAATGACTCTGCAACCTGCCGTTCATGCCACTCGTATGACGCTATGGATACTTACGAACAATCTGAAGAATCTGCAAAAATGCATGAGTACGGTATCGCTAACAATCAAACCTGTATCGATTGCCATAAAGGCGTTGCGCACTTTGCCCCAGAGCCTGAACTTGATTCCGAAGCTTATAACCGAGTTGTCGCTCAAGCAGAAAAAACGCCAGCAGATGCCACTACGGTTTACTCCGTTGGACCTATCCCATTAAAAGAATTTGGCACGATTAACCCTGCAGTAGAAATGTCCGTGGTCAGCCATACCGATACCACTCGCACTGTAGCGCTATCTGGCTATCAAATGAAAGGCGCAGAACAAGTCTTGTATATGGCGAAGGACAACGAAACATCGTTGCAACCCTTTCGGATGCTGGACAACAAGCACTTGAAGTTGGCGAGTTTGAAGCTGATGAATATGGCAATGAGTGGCGCTCAGCGACTTTGACGACAGACATCACTAAGCCAGTACTAGGCAGTCCTGATGCTTTATGGAGCTATGCAGAAGAGCTCGATAACGTTTACTGCTCAACATGCCACGCTAAGATCCCTGCTAACCACTTCACCGTCAATGCATGGGGCCCGGTTGCAAAAGGCATGGGTGATCGTACCGATATCTCAGCACTCGATTTAGAAATTCTCACTAAGTTCTTCCAAAACCACGCAAAAGACGTGGCTGGTCACTAAAAATAAGGAAAGCGTTATGACAGATATTACACGTCGTGGATTCCTCAAAGGCTCTAGTATGGCAGTGGGTGCACTTGCCTTTACTTCCTTGACTCCTCTATCCGCATCAGCATCTTCAACTCGGGGATCAGGTGTACTTACTGCTGGCCGTATGGGTCCAATGCTTTGTGAAGTTGTTGATGGAAAACTTATTTCCACCAAGAACGCACTGGCTCAAACGGTACCAAACAGCCTACAAACTACAGGTCCAGATCAGGTCTACACAAAAGCCCGTATTCAGTACCCTATGGTACGTAAAGGCTATTTAGAGAACCCTGAAGCGCCTGTTGGCGAGCGTGGCAAAGACGAATATGTACGTGTCTCTTGGGACGACGCCTATAAGCTGATCCATGAGCAGCATATGCGTATCCGCAAAGCGTACGGCCCTGAGTCGGTGTTTGCTGGCTCTTACGGCTGGCGCTCATCTGGCGTGCTTCATAAAGCTCAAACTCTACTTCAACGTTACATGAGTTTGGCAGGCGGTTACTCAGGTCACCTTGGGGATTATTCGACTGGTGCTGCGCAGGTTATCATGCCTCACGTCATGGGTTCGATCGAAGTGTATGAGCAACAAACGACATACCCTATGGTGCTCGAAAACAGTGATGTGGTTGTACTTTGGGGTATGAACCTCTTAACACCTTGAAGATTGCGTGGAGCTCATCAGATTGCGCTGGTTTAGAATTCTTCCACCAGCTTAAAAAGTCAGGCAAAACCGTGATTGCCATCGACCCGATGCGCTCTGAGACGATCGAATTCTTCGAAGATAAAATCCAATGGATTGCACCTCGCCCAATGACCGACGTAGCCATGCTAATGGGTATCGCTCATACCTTGGTTAAGAAAGGCAAGCACGATAAAGCGTTCCTAGATAAATACACCACCGGATATGATCAGTTTGAAGCTTACTTGCTGGGCAAAGAAGACGGTGTAGAGAAAACATCAGAATGGCAGCTGACATTACAGGTGTCCCAGCCAAACAAATTGAATTGCTTGCTGATATTTTCAGTGATAACCGCACTATGCTTATGGCGGGCTGGGGTATTCAACGTCAGCAATTCGGTGAACAGCGTCACTGGATGATTGCCACATTGGCAGCAATGTTAGGTCAAATCGGCCTACCTGGCGGTGGCTTTGGCTTCTCTTACCATTACTCTAATGGTGGTAACCCAACACGTGATGCGGGTGTACTTCCAGCGATTTCTGCATCGATTGGCGGCGGTTCTTCTGCTGGTAACGATT
>ASHK01000534.1 GCA_000695745.1 Vibrio madracius
ACAGGTGAGTCTGAACTTGAAACGCTACCGATTCCTGAGCAAAAGGCGGATAACCAACCGTAGCCATTCTCAATATTGAGCTTTGCTCTTTGATTGTTGAAATGGTTTTACACAAAAAAGCCGAGCAATGCTCGGCTTTAATAGTACTTAACTAGCGTGAGTGTTAAGCAAGTAGCTCTTTCGCTGTATTGACGACATTTTCAGTGGTAAAGCCAAACATCTTGAATAGCTCATCTGCAGGTGCCGATTCACCAAATGTTGTCATGCCGATGATCTTGCCTCCAAAGCCAACATACTTGTACCAGAAGTCAGCAATACCCGCTTCGATAGCGATTCTTGCTGTCACGTCGGAAGGAAGCACAGACTCACGATACGCTTCATCTTGCTTATCAAACACGTCTGTTGCTGGCATTGAAACAACACGCACTTTATGCCCTGCTTCATTCAATTGTTGAGCTGCACTTACCGCTAACTCAACTTCAGAACCTGTTGCAATCAAGATTAACTCAGGTTTGCCTTCGCAATCTTTAAGCACGTAAGCGCCTTTAGCGATATCGGCCACTTGTTGAGTGCTGCGTTCTTGCTGAGCGAGATTTTGACGAGAGAAAATCAGTGCCGTTGGTCCGTCTTTGCGCTCGATAGCAAATTTCCAAGCCACCGCTGACTCAACTTGGTCACATGGACGCCATGTGCTCATGTTTGGTGTTAGACGTAGAGACGCCATTTGTTCTACAGGTTGGTGTGTTGGACCATCTTCACCTAGACCGATAGAATCGTGAGTGTACACTTGGATGTTTTGTACTTTCATTAATGCTGCCATACGCATTGCGTTGCGAGCGTATTCCATAAACATTAGGAAAGTTGCACCATAAGGAACAAAACCGCCGTGCAGAGCGATACCGTTCATGATAGCGGTCATACCAAACTCACGTACACCGTAATGGATGTAGTTGCCAGACGCATCGTCAGCAGTGAGTGACTTAGAACCAGACCACATGGTTAGGTTCGATGGTGCAAGGTCAGCAGAGCCGCCTAAGAACTCAGGTAACATAGCACCAAACGCTTCTAATGCATTTTGAGATGCTTTGCGTGATGCGATGTTCGCTGGGTTTGCTTGAAGATCAGCGATGATTTGGCTTGTCTTTTCTTCCCACTCTGCTGGAAGTTCACCGTTTACACGACGCTTGAATTCAGCAGCTAATGCTGGATAAGCGGCTTCATAGGCGGCTAGCTTTTCGTTCCATGCAGCTTCTTTAGCGGCACCTGCTTCTTTAGCGTCCCATTCTGCGTAAATTTCTGTCGGAATTTCAAACGGGCCGTATTCCCAACCTAATTGTTTACGTGTTGCTGCGATCTCATCGGCGCCTAGTGGTGCGCCGTGGCAGTCATGAGAGCCAGATTTGTTTGGAGAGCCGAAACCGATAATCGTTTTAGTACAAATAAGAGTAGGGCGAGGGTCTGCTTTCGCAGCGATGATTGCTGCATTGATTGCTTCAAAATCGTGACCGTCTACGGCTGGGATAACGTGCCAGCCATACGCTTCAAAACGTTTTGGAGTATCGTCTGAGAACCAACCTTCTACTTCACCATCGATAGAAATACCGTTGTCATCCCAGAAAGCAATAAGTTTACCAAGGCCTAATGTACCGGCAAGAGAACAAGCTTCATGAGAAATGCCTTCCATCAAACAGCCATCACCCATAAACGCATAAGTGAAGTGATCAACGATGTTATGACCTTCTTTGTTAAATTGTGCAGCGAGTGTCTTCTCTGCTAACGCATACCCACAGCGTTAGTGATACCTTGGCCTAGTGGACCGGTTGTAGTTTCAACACCTGGTGCGTAGCCATACTCTGGGTGACCTGGTGTTTTGAGTGCAGTTGTGCGGAAATTTTTGAGGTCATCAATGGAAAGATCGTAACCAGAAAGGTGAAGTAGTGAGTAAATCAACATTGAACCATGGCCGTTAGACAGTACAAAACGGTCACGGTCAGCCCATTCAGGGTTTGATGGGTTGTGGTTTAAGTGATATCGCCAAAGTACTTCAGCGATATCAGCCATGCCCATAGGAGCACCAGGGTGGCCAGAGTTAGCTTGTTGAACACCGTCCATGCTCAGCGCACGGATAGCATTTGCTAGGTTTTTACGTTCCATAATAAACACCGAATAAATTTGATATTGGAAAGGGGGAAATTAGAGAGGGGAACGCAAACGTTCCCCTCTTATTAATCGTGTGGATTAAAGCTTAGCTTCAATCATCGCTTCTAGTTTGCCTTGGTCTACGGCAAAGTTGCGGATACCTTCAGCCAGTTTCTCTACTGCCATTGGATCTTGGTTGTGCTCCCATAGGAACTCGGCGTGGGTCATCGCAGCTGGACGAGGTTTAGAGCCTTTAGAGTCAACAAGTTTTGCAACCACTTCACCTTCTGCGGCTTCAAGCTCAGCAAGAAGCTGTGGAGCGATAGTTAGGCGATCACAGCCAGCAAGTTCTAAAATCTCACCGATGTTACGGAAGCTTGCGCCCATCACAACGGTATTGTATCCGTGGTCTTTGTAATAGTTGTAAATGTTGGATACCGACACCACACCTGGGTCTTCTGCTGCTTCAAAGTCACGACCTTCTTTCGCTTTGTACCAGTCCATAATGCGACCAACAAACGGTGAAATCAGGTAAACATCCGCTTCAGCACATGCACGAGCCTGAGCGAATGAGAATAGCAGTGTTAGGTTACAGTTGATGCCTTCTTTCTCTAGGATCTCAGCAGCACGGATACCTTCCCAAGTAGAGGCAAGTTTGATCAGGATACGGTCATTCGCGATACCAGCATCATTGTACATTTTGATTAGTTGGCGAGCTTTAGCAACGCTGCCTTCGGTATTGTATGAAAGGCGAGCATCCACTTCTGTAGAGATACGACCTGGAATGGTTTTAAGGATTTCTTTACCGATGTTTACCGCTAACATGTCGCAAGTATCTTGGATTTGTTGAGCCTTATCGTTACTTTGAGCCTTAGCGTATTCAATCGCTTGGTCGATAAGCGGTGCATAGTCAGCAATTTGTGCGGCTTTTAAAATCAGAGATGGGTTAGTGGTCGCGTCTTCTGGTTGGTACTTACGAATGGCTTCGATATCACCAGTGTCTGCTACTACAGTAGTTAATTTACGAAGTTGCTCTAATTTGTTGCTCATCGGTACGTTCCTATTCTTGAGGCATAAATTTGTGAGGAATGGCCTCATACGACAAATGTTATGTTACGAGCCAAAGTTTCAACTTAGTGACGATTTAA
The DNA here is from genome assembly GCA_000695745.1 of Vibrio madracius. GTDB lineage: Bacteria > Pseudomonadota > Gammaproteobacteria > Enterobacterales > Vibrionaceae > Vibrio > Vibrio madracius. Next base: position 3,288 of record ASHK01000534.1, read on the forward strand.
CTCGTTAACTGTTTCCGTGTTAGTGAACAAATATGCGTGAGCATATGTATCACTTATGAGTAAATGTTGAACCCATATTTACTCTATGTAGAAATAATGTCAATCAATTACTGGTATGAAAACGGCGATTACTAGGGTTATTTTTGTTTTTTGATAACGCAAGCGTACTTCGTTGCGGATTCTAGGTTTAATAAGGTCTGCAGTACATTTTTATTGTTTGAATGTTTGACCTGAGAAAATGTAATGCTATTGA
>ASHK01000535.1 GCA_000695745.1 Vibrio madracius
ACCATGTCATTCCATCGCTACAACTACGACAAACCACACCGTTACATGAGCGTATTCAAGCGTTAACAGAGACCCTTAAAGAACAAGCGTTTGCGCTATGGTTTGATGTGACGCCCAATCAAATCTCACTGGAGCCACTACTCGCGTTTGAACCCGATGCACTTAAAGTAGCAGCGACACTCGAAACGAAGCAAGAACGCACCAGTTTATTGCCATTGGTAAAATTCTGTCGTCAGCATAAATTAGTCTGGATCGCCGGACGAATCAGTAATCAAGATGAACTGACTCAATTTAAACGCCTTGGGGCCAGTTATTACTTTGGCTACTTCAGTGATATTCCAACCTCAATGTCATTTAAATCATTTGGTGACGCGGGTAACGACGAATTGTAATCGGAGTATATTGTCTTCTAACAGCGCCTCTCTTTTAACGACGTCACGATAGAAAGAGAGGCTTCTTTGTTAAATTAACGCCACGTTTTTCGGAATAAGCCTCACACTTTCTCACCCAAAACTCGTATTTTCCAAGTTTTTTTCATTTTTCAATTAATCCTCGAAATTAACCGACCGCCTCTTGTTAGTGAGCGGGGCGAATGTCCCACATTGATATAGATTCAAGGAGAATGACAATGGCTTTATCGATGCACACTAACTACGCTTCGCTAGTTACACAAAACACATTGAGCAACACAAACAACTTGCTAAGCACTGCAATGGAGCGCCTAAGCACAGGTTACCGTATCAACTCTGCATCGGATGATGCGGCAGGTCTTCAAATCTCTAACCGTTTAGAGATGCAAACTCGTGGTATGAACGTGGCGATGCGTAATGCTCAAGACGGTATTTCAATGCTGCAAACGGCTGAAGGTGCTTTCGACGAAGCGACTAACATCCTTTATCGCATGAATGACCTAGCAACACAGTCTGCTAACGGCACAAACACCACAAAAGACCAAGCGGCGTTAAATGCAGAATTCACTGAGCTAAAGACAGAACTTGAAAGCATTGTAACTAATACAAAATACGCAGGTGATGCCCTGATTACTACTGACGGCATTAAAGCTGGTGGTCTTAAACTGCAAATCGGTGCTTCAACATCAGAAACTCTAGACCTAGCTACAACTGTTGATAACTCTGTAAAAGCAGCACATACGCAACTTTCTACAACGGTAAAAGCACTAGACATCACTGACGCAACAAACTCTCAAGCAGCGATGACCGCTTTAGAAACGGCGATCAACGAAGTCGGTGCTGCGCGTGCAGGAATTGGTGCTACGGTTAACCGTCTAGATCACACCATTGTCAACCTTGGCAACATGGTAGAAAACACGTCTGCTGCAAAAGGTCGTATGGTTGATGCTGACTTCGCGGTTGAATCTTCTAACATGACTAAGAACCAAATGCTAATGCAAGCAGGTACAACGGTTCTATCACAAACTAACCAGCTTCCTGGTATGGCGATGTCACTACTTCGCTAATCAAACCAGCATCCTTAATAATGAGTGCGGTGATCGCCACCAGCCTGCCGCACTGGTTATTTTTGGATATGATGAATTTTCCTTCGTTAACTATTCATCCGTCCTTCAACCTCCTTCGGGAGGTTTTTTCATAGCGATAAACCCAACAATTCCACCGCATCACGCGAACTCTGAACCCAGATCTCATATTGTCACTTATGTTGCCAACAGCAATTAATACCCGAGGCTCTCAAGTCGCCTTAACCCTCTGAGTAATAGGCAGTTTACTAGTGGAAAAGCGGAACCAACACAATGGAAACCCCACTTCCGCCCAATAGCACAAAGCCACCTAACCAACTGAAATTTAATGATTAAAATCATGGCATACATCTTGATTTAATCCACTAAGAATACTGAGCTGTCCATCCCCATTCACGGCGAGCAGCAAGATTAAGGAGCATTCCAATGAGTTCGTTTGACCCTATCACTATGGCGACCAATCTCGCCACTTATGATGTGCAGCCATTTCAACAACGTTACCAAATGC
>ASHK01000536.1 GCA_000695745.1 Vibrio madracius
TTGTTCTATCAGGTGTTCTATATCTATTTTTCTCGATTATTCCAGCAATCATCGGTATGGCGGCTCACGCAATAGAGCCAGGTTTGGATAACGCTAACTTTGCTTTTCCTTATATTGCCGCAACAGTTTTACCGGTTGGTGTCGGAATGATCGTTCTTATTGCAGGCTTATCAGCGACCATGTCTAGTGCGAGTTCAGATGCGATTGCGGGCGTTTCAATCCTTCTTCGCGACGTATACGTGATGTTTACGGGCCGCGTACCAAACAAAGAATCGATGCTGAATTACTCTCGTCTCGCTCTGGTTGTTGTCATCGGCTTTGCGTTGCTATTTGCACTGACATCGAATGATATTATTGGCTATATCACTAAGATGATCTCGACGGTGATGTCAGGCATGTTCGTATGCGGGATGTTGGGACGTTTTTGGAAGCGTTATACCTGGCAAGGTGCGATTGCGACACTAGTAGGCGCGTCAGCTGCATCATTCACAGTCATGTTGAGTGCCGACCTAACCTCATTCTGGGGCAACCCAGTTATCCCGTCAGTAACAGTAGCGACAATTGCAGGTGTTGTGGTGAGTCTTGTTACTCCCGCAAACAAGGTATCTCCAGAACAAGCTCAAGCCATTCTTGATGCTGAGCGAGCTCAAATGGAGTTAGGCTCGGCCTCTCAAGAGACCTCTGCAAAACCAACACCAGTTACGGAATAATCAAAGATAAATCAGGAGCGTTAACCGCGCTCCTTGTTTCAACAACGTTATATTTACGAGGCTATGATGAAAGTAGCATTCTTTGGTGAGTGTATGGTTGAGCTTAGTGGTGATCCACTAAGAAGAACTTTTGGCGGCGATACTCTTAACACGGCCCTCTATTTAGCAAGGCTTGGTGGAACTCGAGATATACAAGTGTCGTATGCGACCGGTTTAGGTGACGATCCGCTATCAAATGAAATGAAGCAGGCTTGGAATGATGAATATATCGAGACCCAATTAATTGAAACGATCTCAGGTAAGCAACCAGGCTTGTATTTAGTCGAAACCGATGCAACGGGCGAACGCACCTTTCTGTATTGGCGCAGTGACAGCGCAGCGAAATACTACTTTGATAATGCAGTAAGTAAATTGGAAGTAGCGCTAGCTGCCAATCAGTTTGATGCACTTTATCTCAGTGGTATTAGCTTAGCCATATTGAACGACAGCGCCAAACAACGTGTGGTAGAGATGGCGAAGAACCACCATGCTAGTGGCAAAAAAGTCATCTTTGACAATAATTTTCGACCTCAGCTATGGAATAAATCCCAAGCTCGTGGTTGGTATGAAATGTTACTGCCTTTCGTCGATATTGCGCTGCTTACGGAAGATGATGATATTGAAGTATGGGGCGATACAGAAACAATAGAGTCTCGTTGTGAACGATTTGGAATAAACGAGGTAGTGATTAAGCGAGGAGGCGAACCTTGTAAGTTGCTGACTCGAGATAAGGGGAGATATCACACATCTTTCGTTTCCGCCACTCAAGTTATGAATGTGGTTGATACATGCGCAGCGGGGGATTCTTTTGCTGCCGGTTATCTTGCTGCGCGACTAAGTGGAGACACGAATGAATCCTCGGCAAAATTTGCCCACTCTGTTGCCGCTGTTGTTATTCAACAATCGGGCGCAATTGTCCCACTTGGTGCGATGGACCATTTACTTTAGAAAGAGAACAACATGTCACTAGTTAAAAAACTCCAACAATTCAAAGTGATTCCTGTCATTCAGATTAATAACGTCGATCATGCTATTCCTCTTGCCAAAGCGCTAGTGGATAACGGTCTTCCTGTGGCAGAAGTGACCTTCAGAACAGACGCAGCGGCTGCGTCTATCAAAGCGATGAGAGAAGCCTATCCTGAGCTTTGTATTGGTGCGGGTACGGTCTTGAACGCTCAACAAGTAGACCTTGCTATTGAAGCTGGAGCAGAGTTCATTGTTGCGCCAGGGCTGAACCCTAATACAGTTAAATATTGTCAGGATAAAAGCATCGCTATTATTCCAGGTGTCAACAATCCGAGCCAAGTTGAACAAGCATTAGAGCTGGGTTTGACGTTGCTAAAGTTTTTTCCAGCAGAAGCATCAGGTGGTGTGAATATGATCAAGTCTTTGCTCGCACCTTATGGCGACGTTGCGTTTATGCCAACGGGTGGAATCAGCAAAGCGAATATCAATAACTACCTAACACTAGACCGAGTCTTATGTTGTGGTGGAACTTGGATGGTTGCCACATCACTGATCGAAAATGAACAGTGGGAGCAAATTGGCGAGCTTGTTCGAGAAGCCGTTGCGGTCACGCAATAACTCATTCTCTGTTGTTATTTGATCAGTAATTAGACTGACCGCTTTTTAATCCAGTTATTTTGTTTTTTATGCCCATTTAGTTGGGTAGCCCTTTGACAACCCTAAAATAGATAATTATTAATGAAAAAAATCATATCAATAAGCTTATTAACACTGGTTTCTTCCTCTGCATATTCGGCGACAACCTATTTAGATTTACGCCATGAATACCGTGACCCCTCTGATCGACATCGTAGCCGAATTATTCTCGGCCATCATTTTGACAATGGCTACGGTATTGAAATGTTAACCAACGTTAATCACGGAACGTATGGGGATAGCTTTGGTAKAATTTGCGGACTTTCTAATACGGAAGTAACCAATTATTACACCTATGCAGTCAACGATTAATTTCGTTGTTAACCCTGGTTTAACGCTGAACTTTTTAAGTAGTAATACGTTTTATATGCCGTATTTAAAACTTAATTATAACTTTGATAGCGGTTTCTTTATTCACGGACGCTACCGATACGATTTCTCAAGTTCAGAAGCACTCACTGCCGAAGGGGATATGGAGACGATACGACGTAACCGGTATGACGTCTGGACTGGGTATAACTCAGACAGCTTTATGTTGTCATATGCCTATACGTATTTTGACCAAATTACTAATCATCCAGGGGAGTTGGCTAATGGTCAGCAAACCGCACGTGAGCATACCGTTAAATTTCTCTACAAGTACTCAGATTTTATGAGGCCATACGCAGAAATCGTTGATGCAGACAAAAACATTTATATCCCCGGACCAAATAAAGGCGAAACTGAGTGGCGCTATCGTATTGGTCTGAACTTTGTATTCTAAGGAAATAATAATGAAAAAAAGTATCTTATCTTTATTGGTAGCCGGATCATTAACGACAACGGCAGTGTGGGCTATGGCACCAAATACCGATCTAAACTTAATGCCTTATCCACAGTCTGTGGAATTGGGTCAAGGAAACGTAATACTAGACCAA
>ASHK01000537.1 GCA_000695745.1 Vibrio madracius
TATTGCCGTTAATCGAGAAGTGCTTTACTACTCAAGATTGGCAAGCGGTAGAAAGTCAGTGGACAGTTGTGGAAGATGATCCTGTCTTTGGGGATACGATAGCCGATCGCTATAAGCAACTGGCGGCTCGAGTTCGGCAAAATGAGCTCGAAAACGTTTAATGACGCCATTAAAAGACCCTAATAATTGCAGTCCAATTATTAGGGTCATATCACTAAGCTTGGCTTTTATTCAACGAGATTGACTCATTTGTTCAAGATACTGCAACCAGTCAGCGGTTTGTGTCGTTGGTTTTTCACGATGAGCCGCTTGCGCAACGTCTGTAGCCTTGGCGTAGTCTTTTAAACCGACATAAGCTCTGACTTGTAGTAACAGTTTTTCTTGTTTGTTGATGCCAGTGACTTTATTCAGTGAATTAAGTGCTTGCTTAAAGTCACCTTGTTGTAACTCTAGCCTAGCTACTTCTTCGTAGTATTTGCCATTAAGTCTTGCTGCGGCTAGCCACGCCTTTTGAGCGTTTGACCACTCGCGAGCCATTTGCCAATGTCGAGCTTGCTTGATAATGGTGTTGATATCACTTGTTTTGACTTGTAGATTGGCGTAAGACTGCGCGGCTTTTTCTGGGACACCTTGTTGTGAGTACAGCTGAGCTTTACTGACTTGGAGATTTTCAGGCAGTTCAAGACCAGCTCGCTCTGCAGAGACGAGAGTGGCCAGTGCCAGTTTATACTGCTTGGTTTGCATGTAGAGAGAGCTTAGTTGTTGCCACCACATTAGGTTATCTGGTTGCAGTGCCAGAAGTTTTTGAGTAGTGAGAATACCGCTTTTCAGGCGTTTTAATTGCAGCTCTGCGGTTAGCTGGAGAGTTAATGGTTGCAGTTTAGGTGTTGCATCTAATTGGTGATAATGGTTGATAGCCGCCAGAAGAGGTTTCCATTGCTGCAATAAATAGTGTGCTCTTGCTTTATTAAGCCAGACACCTGTGATCTGCTCTTTGCTAATGTTGTTCGCTTCAGCGCTTTGGGTCAGTTTATCAAGGTGCACCAAGGCTTGCTCTGGTTTATCTTCAGACAATAGAAGCTCTGCCAACATACGCTCGGTTTGCCAACCTTGTTCATCTTCAAACGCGTTGGTGTTCACCGCAATTTGCAACTGTTTAATCGCTTTTTCAGGCTGTTCTGCTTGCCAATAGTAGATACCCAGCATACGAGCCACATAAGCTTTATCGTAGTTCGCACTGGGTTTTATGCCTTCAAGAAGCGTAATAGCTTGGTTCAACTTATCGTCTTGCTCTAGTTCATAAGCTTTAGATACTTGAGTAGCAGTGCGCATACCTAACTGAGGAGCTGCGACTACGCTAGTGACAACGAGCATTGAGCACAGAGCTAGCGCTGAGGTAATAAATAGACGCTTTATCATTGATTCAACTTAAACTCTAATTTGACGGTTTGACCAATACGAGGGGTCGCTTTGCCATTCACGATCATAGGTTGGTATTTCCACTGCTTTAGCGCCACCATGGCTTCACGTTCGAACATGCGTCTTGGTTTCGCTTCTACCACTTGAATGTCAGTAGGACGACCACTTTCATCAATGGTAAAGGACATGACCACAAACCCTTCAATGTTGCGTTGCAAAGCTCGACGCGGGTAGCGAGGCTCTTTTCGATGTAGTGGCATGACTTGTTGGTTTTGACCGATATCAGGCACGGTAGGCGCGTTCAGCGCGACTCCTGCCACCTGAGTGGAAACGGAAATATTGGGTAGCTGCGGTGTACTCGGCGTTTGTACGCTAGACACTTGCGAGCTTTGTTCCACGACAGCTGCAGAAGGTGGGGTCGAAGGCATCTTAGGCGGTTCTGGTAACACGCGTTGACGCCTTGCTGTTTCACTATCGGGCTCAACCATAACCAAGTCATAGCTGAGCCTTGGCTTATCATCAGGCTTCGATTTCGGGCCAATATCGATCATCCAACTCATGAATGAGAACAAAGCAAACGCTAAGGCGGCTGCGAGGGGAATACTCGCCAGTAGTCGAAGCATTATGGGCTCTCCGTCGCCAGAGCAATTTTAGTCACACCCGCACCTTTGGCACTGTCCATCACCTGCACAACGGTGCCATTAAAGGCATGTTTGTCGGCTTGAATAACCATCGATGCGTTAGGCTGTTCCAATAAAAGCTTTTCGATGGTGGCTTGTACTCGTTCGACATCCACACGACGTTTGTCTATAAAAATATCGTTCGCTGATGTAATGGCAACAAAAATGCCGGCGTCTTTTTGACTGACTGCATGACTGGCTTGCGGTCGGTTAACGTCAACACCAGATTCACGAACAAATGAACTGGTAACGATAAAGAAGATCAACATGATAAATACAATATCGAGCATGGACGTCATATCGATATTGGCTTCTTCGGTCTGTTTTTTTCGATGACCTAATCTCATTTAGAATCTCCTGAGCGAGCAGTGCTTGACGGCAAATGGCGTTCACTTCTAAGTAACTGCTCAAGTTGGAGTAGGCTTTTACTACTCCATTTTTGAATTCGTGAATAAGCGAGCATGCCTGACAAGGCTGCAACCATACCCGCCATGGTTGGAATGGTCGCCATGGAAATGCCGGCGGCCATCAATCGAGGTTGAGCGCTACCCTGAGCGGCTAGCGTGTCAAACACAGTAATCATACCGGTAACGGTCCCGAGTAATCCGAGCATCGGACACAAGCTCAACAAACATTTCAATAGATTGAGATGCTGGTTTAGCTTATTTTCAGCTTCGCTTAGCATGGCATTGCGTTGGGATTGTGCGTACCAAGAGTAGTGATCTTGGCGCGCCGCCCACTTCTCGACCCAGCTTTTTCTCTGGGTAGGGAATACTTTGGCAAAATAGATAACGCGTTCAAATGCCACCAGCCAAAAGACGAAGACTACCGCGGCGAGCCACCAAAGGATTGGCCCACCTTGTGTCATAAACTGGTTCAGATGCTCGCTATCTGGCAGCCAACTGAATAAGTTATGCGGCATACGCGTCTTCTTGCTCCGAAGTTTGCGCTTCGGCTTGTTCTGCAACGAGACCGACACTTTGTCGCTCCAAAACATTGCGAATTGCTTCAGCTTTTGAACTCAGTAGGTTATGTGCCAGTAGGAGAGGCATCGCGGTAATCAGACCCAATACGGTGGTGACCAATGCCATTGAGATACCGCCAGCCATAACACGTGGTTCT
>ASHK01000538.1 GCA_000695745.1 Vibrio madracius
GATATCGAAGCGATGCCACCAGTGCGAGTTGCTGATGTTGAAACGGCGCAAAAAGAAATTCTCACGATTGCTAGACGAATGGCGGACAACGGTGAGCTGATGCTTTCTGGTGGCGCGGATGAGTTCCTATAACAACTGTTAACCTATTCATTTAGAGAACATTCTTAAGAATAAAAGGGAAGGCTTGATGTCTGGAGATAGAAAACGTGGCTTTTTGCGTCCGTCAGAAGACAATACCATAGAGTCTGCTCATTCTTGGGGATTACCCGATTACACCCCACAAACTCACCAACACGCCAAAGAAACGGCCCTGAACTACGATCCTAGTTGGGGGCCTATCGAAGAAGTAACGGCTGACGAAGAGCCGTTAATGCTTACCGAAGAACAGATTGAGCAAATCAAACAAGGTGCTTACCAAGAAGGCTTGTTTCAAGGCCAAGAAGCCGGTTTTAAACAAGGTTACGACAAAGGTAAGGAAGAGGGGATTCAAGCAGGGCATGCGGAAGGGCTTGAGCTAGGCAAAGCAGAAGGGGTTGCTGCTGGTGAAGAATATATCAAGCAGCAAGTTGACATCTTCATGGCGATGGCGAACCAATTTGCCCAACCGTTAGAGCTGATGAACACCCAAGTTGAAAAGCAACTGGTAGACATGGTGCTAGCGTTAACCAAAGAGGTGGTCCATGTTGAGGTTAAAACTAATCCGCAAGTCATTCTCGACACGGTGAAACAATCGGTTGAAGCCTTACCTATTGTCGGTCATGCCATCACACTCAAGCTTCATCCTGCTGACGTTGATATTATTCGTGCCGCCTATGGCGATGGAGAGCTTGATATTCGTAACTGGACATTGGTCATCGAACCATCATTGAATCGTGGTGATGTGTTTATTGAGGCAGGCGAGTCTAGTGTGAACTACCAGCTTGAAGAGCGCATCAAAAGCGTATTACAAAGTTTTTGTGGAACCAATCGCCATCAGGGAGGCGAATGATGCAAGCTCTTGCCGAGCGCCTAGCCAATTACAAAGTGGAAGGGCACAAATCCCGTGCGATTGCCTCTGGAAAGTTGGTTCGTGTGGTGGGCTTAACCCTCGAAGCTATTGGTTGCAAAGCGCCCATTGGTAGTGTGTGCAAAGTGGAAACCATGCATGGTGAAATGGACGCTGAAGTCGTAGGGTTTTCCGGAGAGCACTTATATCTGATGCCAAGTGAGCAGATCATCGGTGTTTTACCTGGCGCTCGAGTCACTCCAATAACTTCTGACGCCGGGCTTCCTGTCGGTATGGAATTACTTGGTCGGGTCATCGATGGCGTGGGCAACCCGCTTGATGGACTCGGTGAGATTTATACTGACCAACGCGCATCATTTAATGCCCAGCCTATCAACCCGTTAGCGCGTAAACCCATTTCCGAACCACTTGATGTGGGGCTTAAAGCCA
>ASHK01000539.1 GCA_000695745.1 Vibrio madracius
GAGGTTAGAGCTTTTCAGCCGCTCGTGACACATTGCGCTCTTTGATTAGAACGCTCAGTGATACCAGCAAATTTAAGTCTATTCTTGATAGTTCCTGCTCAAGGGTCTTCATATCTTCCTTGCCCGCCATTTATTACACAAAAGCATATCAGTATTAATACTATTGCCTTTGAACTAATATCGCTAGCCGATAATGACCTCAACCTGTTTAGACTGTAAATGTGTGACGACATCCTTCGGCACAGCATCATCAGTCAGTAAGATGGATATCTCACTGGTGTCGCCAATCGATGACGGAAAGATCTGCCCAAATTTACTGGAGTCGGTCAAAACAATATTGCGGCGTTTCTTCTGAATGATGGTGTCGGCAATTTCAGCGCGCATCATATCGCGACTGGTGAAGCCGGTATCAATATCAAAGCCATCGATACCTACAAAATGCCGTACTAAAATGGATGTTCTCAATGCAAAGTTTGGTTAGTGGTCCAACTAAACTTTCACCTTGATGCTGGTAAACGCCGCCCAGCAAAATGATGTTGGCTGAGGTATGACGAACGAGATGCGCAATATAGGCCGAAGGCGTGATGATGGTGACATCACCTCTTTCTGCGAGTGTACGAGCCAGCAAGGCATTGGCACTGCCGCCTTCGATAAGCACTGTTTCATTAGCGGCAACAAGAGCAGCAGCCTTGTTGGCAAGCTGCTGTTTGATATCGAAATGCACTTCAAGGCGCGAGTCGATGTCATCGCTTTGCAAGGAAACAGCGGCACCATGAACGCGTTTTAAGTAGCCGTTTTGCTCTAGATAGTTGAGGTCTTGACGTATGGTTACACCGGAAACACCAGTGAGCTCAGAGAGATCGGTTACTTGCACTCGTGTTCTGTCGTTCACTAAGTTTAAGATTTCAGACTGTCTGGAATTCATCGAGGCCCCGGGTGTTACGTAAATCAATAAAGAAGAGGGCTAGTATAGCCCTCTTTCGTTTCAATTTCATTTGAAAGTCGTGATTTGAAACTAGTTACAAGTCGTGCTCGGTACGAGCGATGATGTCATCCTGCGCGTCTGGAGACAATGCAGTAAAGAACGCCGAGTATCCTGCTACGCGAACCACGAGATCGCGATACTGTTCAGGATTACGTTTGGCTGCCAATAAGGTCTCTCTCGATACGATATTGTATTGAACGTGCCACCCCTTATGATGATTGAAGAAAGTTCGAATCAACATGGATAGTTTCAGTTTGTCGCTTTCCGACTGTACAGCAGCAGGAGAGAGTTTCTGATTCAACAACACGCCTCCAAGAATCTGATTGGCTTGGATTTTAGCCACTGAGTTGTACACAGCCGTTGGTCCCAAACGATCCGAGCCAGACGAAGGGCTTGCTCCTTCAGCCAGTGGCGTTGACGCTTTTCTGCCATCAGGCGTTGCCATTGTCGACGCTCCGAATGGCACGTTAGCAGAGATACTAGAGGTCCCCGCATAGTACCCACCGCCAATCGGGCCTCGTCCATGTCGGGTATTAACGAATTGTTTAAGCTCATCAATGTAAACTTGATACGCTTGCGCTAGTAGATGGTCAACAGCGTCATCGTCGTTGCCATATTTAGGCGCAAAGTTAATCAGCTGGTGGCGCAACTGTTCTTGTTGTGAGCCTTCAAAGTTCTCTGCTAGCGCTTTCGCCAATTCAGGCTGGCTGATCTGCTTTTCATCGAACACCAGATGCTTGATGGCTGCCAAGCTATTGCCTAAGTTTGCGATACCCACTTGTAATCCTGATATCCAATCATACTTCGCACCGCCTTCCTTGACGGTTTTGCCACTTGGTAAGCAGTTATCAACCAACGATGAGCAAAAGATATCGTGCGCCTGCTGTTCCAGCACAGAGTCGACAACGGTATCAATTTCAATCGACTTTCTGGTGTAGTAGCGGATTTGATCTGCCCAGCTGTGCATCACTTCATCCATATTAGCGAAATTGTTTTTCTCTAATGATTTACTGTGAGGCAAGAAGCACGCGCCAGACGTGGCATCGACCCCTTCATTTAACGCGGCCAATAGGATTCGAGCAAAGTTAATAAAGCTCATACCAGTACAGCGATAACCCCACTTACCAGGAACCGCGGTTTCAATACAACCAATCGATGCATAGTTGTAGGCATCTTCTCGCTCGACCCCTAGTTTTATAAACTCAGGAATAACGATTTCATCGTTGTTAAACGCCGGCATACCAAAGCCACACTTAATGACGTCGATACAACCCATTAAGAACTCTTGATTCAGGCCTTCGTGATAGCGAACACTCAAGTTAGGCTGCGTGGAGCGGAGTTGACCACATGATTCAAGAATTGCCCAAGAGAGTGGGTTGACCGCATCCATTGGCACTCCGTTCTCATCAAGCTTTTGACCGCCAATACACACATTTTGATAAAGGGGAGAACCTGCTGAGGCTTTAGAATGAGCCCCTGAGCGTATTTTGTTGACTTCCAACAGCTTTAACCAACAGCTTTGCAGTAGCTCTGTGGCGAAGCTAGGCTGTAAGGAGCCATTGTTGATATCGGTGACGTAGAAATCATTAAGATATTGGTCCATACGACCAAATGACACCGAGTGACCGTTTGATTCGATTTGCAGCATCAATTGCACAAAGTAGCAGAGCTGTAATGCTTGCCAGAAGTTACAAGGTGGATGATAAGCAATGTGTTCACAGTTTGCGGCAATGGTTTCAAGCTCTAGTTTGCGCTGAGTATCCGACTCCTGTTGCGCCATGTTCAATGCCAACTCCGAGAAACGTAAAATGTGTTGCTGAATCGCACGTAACACAATATCGACCGACTTATAAAACTGCTCTTTCTTAAGTCCTTCATAAGTGGAAATATCGTTATTTAAACGATGATCGTCCACCTCGGTAATGAGCCCATCTAAACCAATGGCGAGGATCTTTTCGTTATCGACCGCCAAGTGAGCGTCACCGGATGTCATATTACCTTCGGCTTTGATAATGGTTGTTGCCAAGATGGCTTGCTGCTCATCGGTGAATAGACCATAGCAACGATCCTGTACCGTTTTACCTCGCCAATATGGGGTAAGGGCGTGGATAACGTCTTTGTCTTGCTCTGTGACAGCAAAGCCTGCTCCTGGTCGGTCAGCAAGCTCATCAATCTCTGCTTCAATCCAACGTACGGTGTACTCAGGGAAGATGGGCGCCGCCCGCAGTTTGCTGGCTTGGTTACCCACAATTAGCTCATTATTATCGATCCAAATTGTGCGTGTCGCTAAATGTTCTTCCAGTGCTAGTGCACGTTGGACGATAACAGGCTTGTCTTCATTCTGCTGGTAGACTTTGGTGTATGCTTGCGCACGCTCGGTACAAATAGGTGGCGTAATAATATTAACCAGAGCTTTCTTATGTTCTTGAATACGCTTAGGTAAGTAATTGAGTTCCATAGTCATTAGCCTCTTACAATCACGTTGATACGTGGATACTGCTTGGCGTACTGTTGCGCGTATTCAAGCAGGTCGGGGTTGTTGAGTGGTTTGTCGGAGCATAAATAGGGCATGTCCAACAAACGGTATTTATTGATGCCTAGTGTGTGATAGGGCAGTAGGTGCAGTTCAGTGCAGCTTTCGATACCAGCTGCAAAATCAATAATGTCTTCGAGCTCTTCGGGGGAGTCATTAAAGTCTGGGACCACTGGGACACGAATGATGATTCGTTTTGCAATAGGCGCTAGTTTGTGGAAGTTGCTCTTAATACGTTTCAGTGAACCCTGTGCCCAGTCCAAGAAWTTTGTTTCATTGGTGTGTTTAAGATCGGTTAGCCAGCAATCAAT
>ASHK01000540.1 GCA_000695745.1 Vibrio madracius
TTTTCTGGTCGACAGGTATTTTCTTCTGGCTATTGAATCATCCAAATTTCGGAAATCATCCAGTCTGGCATAGCCTTGCAAAGTGGGTACTGCCTATTTATGTCGTCCATCTTCTTGTGACTATCTACATGAATAACATCGCAGGAATGTTAGGAGCAAGCCAGTGGACACGTGATCTCATCGTCTTCTTTGGAACGCTATTTGGCTCTTACTTATTGGTTATCGTGTTAGAAAAAACCCCATTAGCATTCAAAAAGCTAAGAGCACTAACCCAACCAATCTCACCAAGCTCTTGTGAACCTCGATAAGACCTGTTAGAAAGTGTCCAATTTTCATGATTGGACACCACAATGAGTCAGCCATCGCATCTAGAGCAACTCCTCAATACACGTCGCTCTGTTCGAAAATACGATCAGAGCGCCTTCTTTGACCATGACGCCGTTAAAAAGGCCTTAGAACACGCCACACTAAGCCCCAACAGTAGCAATATGCAAATGTGGGCCTTTCATCGGGTCATCAGTGAAGAGAAACGCGTTCAATTAGCCGATATCTGCATGGGTCAAAATGCCGCGAAAACTGCTAACGAACTGGTCGTAGTGACGGTCACCCCAAACAAATGGAAACAGCGTGCGAAAATGAACGCTGATATTGTCCGTAGTAACTTTAATGGTCGTGAAGATGAAACGGCAAAACGCGCATTCAAGTATTACGACAAACTGATTCCTATGGTTTATAACAATGACTCGTTTGGCATCCGCGGGATACTGCGCAAAATATATAGCTTCTGGCTTGGTAGAAACAAACCTATGGTGCGCGAGGTCAGTAAAGAAGATGTACGCGTGTGTCTGCACAAAAGTGCTGCTCTGGCCTCAATGACCTTTATGCTATCAATGCGTGAGCAAGGCTACGATACTTGCCCAATGGAAGGCTTTGACTCGGTCCGAGCGAAAAAGCTTCTACGGTATTGATGCACATGACGAAATTACGATGATCATCAGCTGTGGGGTGCGCACTGAAGGAGGGCATCTATGGCGAGCGTCATCGCGTTGCAAACGATGAGGTGATTTTGAATCACTAATTGGTCAGATTTCGTCTTGGTTTGTGATAGATCGTGACTATTGCAGCAATACTTAAAATCGATTAAATTTCGTGGTAACTACTCATATACTGGCTCCAACGAAACAAGATTCCACTCTGATTTAAAGAGGAAAGTATTATGACAAACACTAACTTTATCGGTCTTGACCAAGTAGCTGCTGATTCTATTGCGATTGAGCTTAATCAACTACTCGCTAACTACCAAGTGTTGTACATGAACACTCGTGGTTACCACTGGAACATTAAAGGTGAACAATTCTTCGAATTGCATGTCAAATTCGAAGAAATCTATACCGACTTGCAAACTAAAATCGATGAACTTGCAGAACGTATTTTGACCATAGGCCATACGCCTGACCATAGCTTCAGTCGCTATTTAGAGTTAAGTTCGATCGAAGAGCACCAAAATGCATTCCGTGGTAAAGAGTGTGTCTCAGGCTTAGTAAACGGCTTCTCTGTTCTTATCAACAAAGAGCGTGAAATCCTAGAGCAAGCGGGTGATGCCAGTGATGAAGGTACCGCAGCACTAATGGGCGACTACATTCGCGAACAAGAAAAACTACTTTGGATGTTGAATGCCTATCTTCAATAGGTAAACATCGAAAAAAGGCGCTTAAGCGCCTTTTTTAGTATCACTCAACCTGCGATGTTAACGTGATATTTCCCGGATAACGATATTGACCATCTGGCCACATATGAGTTGGGTAATGATAACGTTCTGACTCCATTAAAGAGACGAGATCCGGCAATAAGTGCTTGAGCTCTTTCTGACTTTTTATCCGCATTTCATCACTTTTCAAATCAACACTAGACCCTAAGTACGCCGCCGTCGCCAAATAAAAGAACTCAACCGTCTTACATGCATCATCACATGTAGTGTCATCATAGCTGTACCACCCTTTTTGTTCTGCAAGTTGCCACTGCTTATACAAGTCACTTTTTTTAGCGCTCTTATCACTAAATACCATCGGTAAATACGGCTGCCAACCTGCATTGACTATCAAATGATGTATCTCTTCTTGGGAGGCATCACGACCAAAGCTTGGTGCGGTTTCATCCGCAGACAGATCTTGCCCTATCATATGAGAAAAATAGGGTTCGAGCTTTTCAAAAGCCTCATCACTAAAACCTGATTGGCTCATTAACAAAGTCGCGTGATTGTTTTGAAGAGGCTCGATGATATTGGGTTCATCCATCTGACCGTTTTGGTCGTTGTCTAGCCACTGTGCGGTTACATTCGCCGCATGTTTGAGCTTATCTTGGGGTACCGATGAGGTGGCACAAATGGTCACCACGTTAAATATTCGCGCTTTCTGGGTAAAAAAGTCCCCAGGGCATCCGTCGACTGGTGATACGACAGAAGAAAACTCCCCCGCGTTGGATAATGCACTGAAAAATAATAGTAATCCTATACAACGTTTCATCCCTGCTCCTCAACCATCGTGCCTTTTCGATTCTCATTCTAATAACAGCGATAAAAACTTACTGTATTAACAGGTCATTAATTGTCATGGACTCGCATTCTTCTATTGCCTTAACAAATTAAATAGGTAACAATTATATTGCACACAATATAATTTTAAGGATATCGGACATGATCAAACTTCACCATCTCAATCACTCCCGTTCAAAACGAATTATTTGGCTGCTAGAAGAGCTTGGCCTCGATTATGAAGTCGTCCCATATCAGCGTGACTCAGTGACATTTCTTGCGCCACCCGAGCTGAAGTCGGTGCACCCACTCGGCAAATCCCCAGTGATCGAATTAGACGGCCAAATCATCACCGAATCCGGCGCTATTACTGAATATCTTATTGAGCGATTTGGCGCAGACCAATTGGCACCAGCTCGTCAAAGCCCCATCTATGCCGATTATCTGACTTGGTTACACTTTGCAGAAAGTTCTGCGATGCTTCCGCTACTTCTGAACGTGTTTCTTGCAAAAGAGCCTGCAGAAACCGCCTTCCTATCA
>ASHK01000541.1 GCA_000695745.1 Vibrio madracius
ATATCAATAGTGAGGAGGAGGTGTCTCTTCCGATGGATCGGCTAAGTTTGATGTATCCATATTCTTCACTTTACCCACAACATACTTCATTTGATCCTGCATTTTACTGATCAGTAACTGCTGTTGAGTTAAGGCGTCATTGAGCTCATCAATGGTCTGCTCTTGGAAAGCCATTTTACATTCCATATCATTAATTCTCTCTTCGAGAGCCAGAATTTCTTTATTACTCATAATCACTACTTACTCAAATCCCAAGCTTGAACCACACCGGCAGACGAGGCTGAGAGGACGCGTTGGTTGCTGTCAAAAGCGGCATCATACACTACTCCTCTGGGGGGACGAACATCTTTTAACATTTCCACTTCGAAGCCTCCTAGTCGTTTACCTGTATATGTGTCCCAGACAATCATTCTAGAAGATGGAGAACCGGTGACTAAACGACTGCCATCATTCGAAAAGCGCGCAGAAGAAAAGATAAGTTGCCGAGTCCAACTACTAAGCTGACTGACCTCTTTGCCTGTTTTCAAATTCCAGATAATAGCATTGTTCCCGCTATCTGATGTGAGGGCGAACAAACCATCTCGTTGCAGTTCTACCGTAACAACTCGTTGCTCATGTGCAAATTGCTGCAATATTTGCCCTGATTCAGTGCTCCAGAAATAGGCGTTATGGTCGTTGCCCCCTGATAGCGCATATTTTCCATTGGGAGAAAGTGAAACGGAATTTACTTTTTCTACGTGAGCGAGGAACTCTAGGCGCCTTCCAGTGACTAAATCGATGAAGATGGCTTTACCATTACTAAGACCAACAAGCACTTCATCGCCATTATTGCCCAAAGCGATGTCTTGTATGAGGCCGTCTGAGATAGACCAAAGTCCGTTAGATTGAGACCAGGCTAAATCCCAGATGGCAAAGTTGGTTTGTGTCGCGGTGATAGCAAAGCGTCCATTATCGCTAAAACGAATGAGGGAAATAATATTCTGTTCAGGGTCTTGAATACCTAAGCGAGCCAATAGCTTGTTTTGGTTGAGATCCCAAAGTTGAAGGTGCTGTTGCTTGGAGTAAAGCAAAGCGAACCTTGCATCGCGGCTTAACGCGATGGCACTGGTTCCCTCTAGTGCTAAGTCCCATTGTCGCTGTGAATCACTGGAGAAAAAGCAGCCATTTAACAAGCTGATGACAATTAACCACAGCACAGAATGAGATATTATTCGCATCATTAGCGTTATTCCACGTTGAGTCTTGAGTTTAAGCTAGTATATTTAAAGCTTGAGCTATGAAGAAATAGTTACTAGATTGAGATAGTTACGCATGCTGCGCTGAAAGACAAGTTGAATAGCTACGAGTAGGCGTTGAATTCCATAATCGGAGAATTAAATGAAATCACTATTTAAAGTGTCGCTACTTGCTGCGACAGTAATGTTGGCAGTCGGTTGTCAAAAAGAAGAACCAAAAGCAGAGCCAGCTGCGCAAGAGCAAGTTCAAGCGGAGACAGGTAAAGCGGTTCACTTTAAGACAGAAGATGATAAAGCAGCTTACGCAATCGGTGTTTCTTTCGCTAACTACCTAAGTACGAGCATTGAAAAACCCGCTGAATTTGGTATTGAACTGAAGAAAGAATTGGTTCTTAAAGGTATTGAACAAGCATTTGCGGGTAAAGCTGAGCTGACGGAAGATGAAATTCGCGCAGCATTAGAAGGCCTAGATAAACGTGTTGCTGAAACGATGCAGAAACAATCGCAAGAAAAAGCAGCTGCGGCTAAGAAAGCAGGTGACGATTTCCGCGCTGACTTCGAGAAGCAAGATGGTGTGAAAAAGACAGACTCTGGCCTACTATACCAAGTTGAAACCGAGGGCACTGGTGAGCAACCAAAAGAGACTGACACAGTAGAAGTGCACTATAAAGGTACTTTGATTGACGGCACTCAATTTGATAGCTCATACGATCGTGGTCAACCAGCAACGTTCCCTCTTAACCGAGTTATCCCAGGTTGGACTGAAGGTGTTCAACTAATGAAAGTGGGTTCTAAGTATAAGTTCGTCATTCCACCAGAGCTTGCTTACGGTGAGCAAGACACACCAACGATTCCTGCAAATTCAACATTAGTGTTTGAAGTTGAGTTGTTAAAAATCGATGGCGATGACGCGCAAGCGACTCAATAATCGTAGATTAGATGATAAAGGCCCACTTCGGTGGGCCTTTTTTGGGCTTACAATAAACGATAGTCGCTAAATAACTGCACTTTTTTTGCCCTAAATCACTTGTTAGATACATACTTAGAGGTCAGCTTCAAATTTTCTGATAAACTTACGTTAATTTTTTTAAGTTATCTCTAGGGTCAAAGTACAGTGACGGAAATTACCAATCCCGATGAGCTGCTTGAAATGGAGTCAGTCGATGTGGCGCCATTTAGCGAGCATGACAAAATCATCCTTAAGTCTTATGAGGCCGTGGTCGATGGTCTGGCAAGTTTAATTGGCCCCTTTTGTGAAATCGTTTTGCATTCGTTAGAGTCGCTAAATACTTCTGCGGTAAAAATTGCTAACGGTGAGAACACCGGGCGCCAAGTAGGCTCTCCGATTACCGACCTTGCTCTTAAGATGCTTAAAGACATCGAAGGTTCAGAGCGTAACTTCTCTCGTTCATACTTCACTCGTGCTAAGGGTGGGGTGCTGATGAAGTCGATTACCATTGCGATTCGTAATGGTGATAATCGAGTTATTGGTCTGTTGTGCATCAACGTAAACTTAGATGCACCATTCTCGCAAATTCTACAGTCTTTTATG
>ASHK01000542.1 GCA_000695745.1 Vibrio madracius
CGATCTCTTTGCTCGCTCACTTGATGCTGTTGGTTGCTCTATTGTGGGGAACTGACTTCACGATGACCAAAGCAGAACCAACTGGCATGGTGCAAGCTGTGGTGATTGACCCGGCTAAAGTGCGTCAACAAGCACAAGAGATTCGTAAACAGCGCGAAACCGCGGCGAAAAAGAACAAGATCGCTTGGATAAATTACGTCGTGAAAGCGAACAGCTGGAGCGCAATCGTAAAGCGGAAGAGGAGCGTATTCGTAAGCTAAAACAGCAACAGGCGAAAGATGCTCAAGCCGCGCGTGAAGCAGAAAAACGCCGCGAAGTCGAAAGACAACGCGCCGCTAAAGCCGAAGCCGAGCGTAAAGCCAAAGAAGAAGCCGTTCGTGTTGCTGAACAGCAGCGAATTGCTAAAGAAGCGGCGATAGCCAAGGCAGAGCAAGAGCGCTTAGAGAAAGAACGAGCGATCAAAGAAGCACAACAAAAAGCTCAGCGTGAGAAAGAAGCCGCCGAGCGTGCAGAAAAAGAACGCATTGCTAAAGAGAAAGCCGCGAAAGAGGCTGCAGAGAAAGCCAGAATAGAGAAAGAACGTTTGCAGCAACTTGAGCGTGAACGTAAGGAGCAAGAAGCGGCGCTCGATAACATCTTCTCTGGCCTTGAAAGTGAAGCCGCACTGAATACCAGTGCGCGTTCAAAACACGTTGCATCAGAAGTGCAACGTATGGGCGCAATCTACACTCAGCTGATTCAACAAAAGCTGCTGTTAGAGGACAGCTTTCGGGGAAAGCAATGTCGAGTTAACTTGAAACTGATACCTGCGGGTAACGGTGCTATCGCCGGTCAAGTTGCCGTACTCGATGGAGATAGCAGACTTTGTGCCGCGACAAAGCGTGCGATAGCTCAGGTTGGTACCTTCCCGCTTTCAAAAGAAGCGGATGTGAACCAACAACTTAAGAACATTAATCTGACCGTAGTTCCAGAGTAAAAAGGAAGACCTCGTGATTAAGCGAATACTATTAGGAATGGCATTACTGCTGAGCTTCGCTGCTCAAACTGCAAATGCCGCTTTAGAACTTGTCATTACCGACGGTATTGATTCAGCAAGACCTATCGCCATCGTCCCATTTAAGTGGGAAGGTGAGGGTAAACTTCCTCATGACGTGTCGGCCGTGATTGCATCAGACTTACAACGAAGTGGTAAGTTTAGCCCTGTTGCAACCAGTAAAATGCCGCAAACGCCATACGATGCGTCAGACATTAACTTTGAGGCGTGGACATCTATCGGTGTTGATTCGTTGCTAACGGGTACCATCGTTAAAAACGCAGAAGGTAATTACGAAGTAAGCTACCAACTGGTTGATGTGGTGCGCGGTCAATTGACTGGCAGGCAAATCAAAGGCTCTAAGTGATGATGGCCAACTGGTTCTGTCTAACGACCACGTTTTATTCAAGAAGAAAGCAACCGTTCCAGGCAATCGCCTACGTGAATATGCTCACCGTATTTCCGATCTCGTTTATGAAGAGCTCACTGGGGAGCGTGGCGCATTCTTAACGCGAATCGCTTATGTCGTTGTTAATGACAAAGATCAGTACCCGTATCAAATGCGTATTGCTGACTATGACGGTTACAACGAAAAGCTAGTCCTGCGTTCAAA
>ASHK01000543.1 GCA_000695745.1 Vibrio madracius
GAAACAAGTATAAAACCCTGGGGGGGTTCCCGAGTGGCCAAAGGGATCAGACTGTAAATCTGACGGCACTGCCTTCGATGGTTCGAATCCGTCCCCCCCCACCATATTCTGTTTAAGTGTTAATAACAGTTAAACAAACTTGAAGCGCTGCGTTGGGAAAACGGCGAAACAAGTATAAAACCCCTGGGGGGTTCCCGAGTGGCCAAAGGGATCAGACTGTAAATCTGACGGCACTGCCTTCGATGGTTCGAATCCGTCCCCCCCACCATACAAACGAAAGCCGACTCTCTGAGTCGGCTTTTTTGTTTCTGCTTGTCAACACCATCACTTGCCAGCTGAGGTTTACAGCAAACGTCCTTGTTTACTGCATTCATCAATATCTGAATCGGTTTAAAAAACCTCATTGACATGAAAATAGAAAGTACCACCATGCTCGCCGTAGCCAATATCTGCACGAACATTCACTTTATCTTTGATCTTCAACCGCAGACCCGTACCTGCACTTGCTAATGTGTTGTCCCAAAGTCCGGAAACATCATCAGCTACAGTTCCTGCAGCGCCCCAGAAGACAACCCCGACTCGCCAATAAACTGGTAGACGATACTCCACCTGTCCCATCATCATTTGATTGTCACGATAACGCCCTAGGATGTAACCGCGCATTGCATCAGATCCACCAAGATCTGGTAATTGATTCCAAGGCACATCACCTGAAGTTAAGTTGGCTTGCACTTGCCACGCGAGTAAACCGGGTAGTGGTGCTAACGAATGATATTGCGAGGCTTTTAGTGAATACTTTCCGAAATCTGCTGAGTTTGTCGCGTCATGGTAGTACCCAATATCCGCTTGTAACAAGGTGCCTTTCGAAGCATTGGTCACATTATCACGAGTGTCGTACACATTAGATAGGAAGACTCCGAAGCTAGTGTTATCAGTTAGCTCTTGCGCAAGGTAGGCTGCACTTGGGTCATCAAACTCTTGTTCATGGGGACGGACTGACTTGATATTGCCGCCCAGACCTAAGAAGTAATCGCCTTTGACTCGAGTGAGCCAGGTTGGCTTAACGTCAATCACCTGCTCTTTGAAGTCCACCTTGTTGTCGTCTTGCTGACCATTGTCATAACCCCGACCATAGTAAACCGCAGCATCGTCAAACACTTTAATATCGGTAAACACACGATCGTTGCCTGAATTGTAGAAGTGTTTATTACTGAAGGTAATACCTATCGAACCATTGCTGGACGCATAAGGGTTTATCACCATCGATGACGGTTGCCCTGCACCTTCAGACAGTGCCCCATACAGACCGACATACAACAAACCCAACCCCAAGCCTTGTTCTGGAGTGTAAAACACAGCCGGAATATAACTCGAGTTTAACCCTTGCTCAGCATCGTACTCTTGTTCGGCACCAAATATACTCAGGACGTCATCGAGAGCATCAGTTGTCGGATTGGGTTTTGCCTCAAATAAAGGAAGCACCTGCTCTTCAGCATGTAACGATGTCGTGGCTAAAGAAGCGCAAAGCAACATAGCAAGTTTAGAAAATCTGTATCGCATCGATAATTTGTATGTATTCAAAAGGAAAGGCCGGATTATAGAATAAAAACACCACAGTATCGTGAATTAGTTGGTTATAAACGAAAAAAACCGCAGCGGTTAAACTGCGTTTTTGGAATGCTATTTCAAAGATTAACCCTGAATACCAACGATCAACCATGGCGCGTTAGGAACAGTGAGATCACGCTCTAAATGCCAGACGTCTTCGATGTCTTCTTCAACGTTTTCAATGGCATCACGGTAACGACCCGAGAACTGTAGGCTAAGCTGTGCTTTGTTAGCATCAAAGTCTGCGCGCACAATTTCTGCATCAACGTACATGACGTCAGTGTGTTGCTCACCTTCCAACTTGGCACGTTCAGCCATAAGATCTTGCAACAAGCTTGGAGAAACGTATTCCTCTATCGTATGCAGCTCATTATGGTTCCATGCACCTTGCAGAATGCGGTAATGCTCACGAGCACCATTGACGAAGGCTGTCTGATCAAAACCAGGAGGATAGTTATGTGGTACATCGCTGTGACCCGCTGCGCCAAATCCACCCGTTGCAGCACCTGTATTTTGCGGCTGCTCAAAGTTTTGGAAATTCGGTTGCTGCTCGAATTGGTTACGCGTGTTGCCACCAAACGCGGGTTGCTGTCGCTGCTGATTCATACTGCCTTGCTTGGCACCAAGCATACCTCGCATCAACTTAAAGATAACGAACGCAATCAAGCCGAAGATTAGGATGTCCATAAAGTTGATGCCTTCAAAAGCACCACCAAAGAACGCTGCCAGCAAACCACCAGCCAACAGACCGCCAAGAAGACCGCCCATCAAACCTTTTTTGCTGCTACCTGCTTTGTTTTGATCCTGTCTGCTGATGTTATTTGTGTTCTGTTGCTGTTGTTTCGGAGCTGGAGCTGTTTTAAAGCTCTTACCGAATGATTTACCGCCACCGAACTTCTTCGCTTCAGCTACCGGATTCACCGCTACTGCAAGTACAAGCAGAGCGACGAAAGAAAATAAACGTTTCATTCTAGACCTTTAGTTATATTGTTACGTTAAGCCATATCCACTATACATGAACTACGACCCATCAAACATAATATACTGAGCTTAGCATTAAAGGAATCACTCTGACATCTCGACTTGTT
>ASHK01000544.1 GCA_000695745.1 Vibrio madracius
AAAACGGACCGCATTCGCGGTCCGTTTTTATTAGCTTATCAATTACAGTAACACTGTGAACTGATTGGCATCATCGCGTTACTTTGCTGTTACTCAGCATCAAGTAAGTATTCGATATCCGTGTTTTGACGCAGAATAGAAAGCACAGCGGCTAAGTCTAGTTGCGTGGCTTCACGTTCCATTTGAGCACCAATTTGCTCGTTGTAAGCTTGGTTATACTCAGATTCAACTTTAGTTAGTTCAACAACAACAACGTTGCCTTCCATATCTTTAGTTTGAGCAAACGTCGCTGAACCTTCAGCAGGCTTGGTCATAGCGAAAACTGTGCCCGCTAATGGCGAACTACGATCGATAGCTTCTAACTCACCAAAGTTTAGGTTGTTCGCTTGTAGTGCGTCTTGCTTGCCTTCTTTAAGTTCATTTACTAGCTGAACACCAAGTTCCATCGCAGCTTGCTCACCTTTCACTTTCGCTAATTGTGTCTCTGCTTGCTCTTTTACTTCAGAAAGAGGCAGTACGGTTTCTTCACGAACGTCATCAACACGAACAACAATAATGTGCTCAGGAGAGACTTCCATCACTTCAGAGTTAAGACCGTCTTCTTTCACCTCTGGTGATTGAAGTGCTTGCATGACCGCTGGAGTTTTCAAGATTTCTGGTGCATCAGCTTGAGAGATAAAGTCCGTAGTCACTACTTTCTGATTAACCGCTTTCGCTGCATCATCAAGTGAGTCCGGATACTCAAAGGCCACTTTCTCTAGCTCGTTTTGCAGATTATAGAATTCATCAACCGCTGTTTGATCTTTCAGTTCAGCGATAATTTCATCTTTCACTTCCGCTAATGGCTTAGTCTCAGAAGGCTTGATCGCATCAAGTTTAATAATGTGATAACCAAAGTCAGACTTCACTAGACTTGTCGTGTCACCAACATTTTTAAGTCCAAATGCAGCTTCTTCGAATGCAGGGTCCATGACACCACGTTCGATCCAACCCAATGAACCACCCTCTTCAGAGCTACCAATGTCCTCTGATTTTTCTTTTGCCAACGTTGCAAAGTCTGCACCAGCATTCAATTCGTCAAGGATGGCTTGTGCTTTCGCTTCGTCATCGCCTTGAACTAGAATATGGCTAACTTCACGTTGCTCAGATGTCGAGTACTTATCCAAGTGTTCGTTGTAATACTTCTGAACTTCATCATCCGTTACGGTGATCTTATCTTTTAGATCTTGAGCAGACAGTTCAATGTACGCCACTTTTACTTGTTCTGGACGAGTAAACTGAGCTGGGTTCTCTTCGTAGTACTTTTGAATTTCTTCATCGGTAAGTTGTACTTTCTTAGAGAAGTCTGCCAGAGATAGAGTCAGCGTTTTGATATCACGTGTTTGCGTCAAGAGCTTGCTTTGAAGTTCAATTTCGCTAGGAAGCGTAAATTCACTGCCCTGAATGGCAGAGAGTAATTGGTTACGCACTAAGTCACGACGAAGGTATTCTGCAAAGCTGTCAGCACTGAAGCCTGCACGACGAAGCGTTGCTTGATAAATTTCTTGGTCAAACTTACCATCATTTTGAAACTGAGGCATTTCAAGAATCATTTGGCGAATTTGAGCGTCACTGATGCGCAGCCCCATTGATTCTGCATGTTGCTCTAGCAACACATCGTTGATCATGCGATCAAGTACAGATTTACGGAAAGACGCTACGTAGCTTGGGTCACCAAGCAGTGTCGAGAAGTAATCACCAAGCTGAGACTGCATTCGGTTGCGTTCGTTTTGGTACGCTTGTTCAAACTCACCACGACTGATTTCTACATTACCCACTTTTGCAGCAGTATTGCCGATCCCGCCTGCGATGTAGCTGCCTACACCTGCAAACACAAAAGACAGAATAATGAGTCCTAAGATAATTTTAACCGCGATGCTATTCACGCCTTCGCGAATTCGCTCCATCATAATTTTATTACTCTCCAGAATAGGAAGGGTTATCTTCTACTGCATCGGATAATATCAGAAAAAGAAATGCGCATCAGTAAGATGCGCATATTTAAAAAAAGTTCGACTTAATTTGTCGTTCAAGCCTTATGAAAGCTTAATTTTTGCTCAGTTGACGCCAATTTTGCGAGCAACTGTAACAAATGATTAGTTACAAGCGTCTTTAAGTGCTTTACCCGCTTTAAATGCAGGAACTTTAGCTTCAGAGATTTGGATCTCTTCACCAGTTTTTGGGTTACGACCTGTACGAGCTGCACGAGTACGTACACTGAAAGTACCAAAGCCAACTAGAGCCACTTGATCACCTTCTTCTAGAGTAGTGCTCACTGCTTCAATGAAAGCGTCTAGTGCGCGACCTGCTGAAGCTTTAGATAGATCTGCGTTCTCTGCGATTTTTTCCACTAATTGTGTTTTGTTCACTGTGTTTCCCCTTTATGTTACCGAATTGTTATTTTTAAAAGGTAACGTTAGTTCCATTCTCGTAGTTAAAGACCCTAAGCCTTGTCTATCAAGGGCTTCAGAGTTACATAGCTAAACTTAGTGCTACAAAAAAACGCTGACAAGCTTTTTTTGCTATCAGCGCATTTCTTTTACCTAAATTTGGAGCGCATCACTCTTTTACCGGCTCAAATGCCGCTCCAAGCGGCGCTCTCTCTAGTGCCACTTCAAGTACTTCGTCGATCCATTGCACTGGAATCACCTTCAGATCCGCAATGACGTTGTCAGGAATTTCTTCCAAGTCACGTTCATTATCCTTAGGAATCAATACGGTTTTGATGCCACCACGGTGTGCTGCCAATAGTTTCTCTTTCAGACCGCCAATAGGAAGAACTTCACCGCGTAGCGTGATTTCACCCGTCATTGCGACCTCAGCTTTCACAGGGTTACCGGTTAAGCTAGAGACTAATGCCGTACACATTGCGATACCCGCACTTGGTCCATCTTTCGGTGTAGCACCTTCAGGAACATGGACGTGAATGTCACGTTTCTCGTAGAAATCCGTGTTAATGCCAAGTCTTTCTGCGCGAGTACGAACAACCGTCATCGCCGCTTGGATGGATTCCTGCATCACATCGCCAAGGGAACCGGTTTGAGTCAGCTTACCCTTACCTACCATCGCTTCTGTTTCGATAGTCAGTAGGTCACCGCCCACTTCAGTCCACGCAAGACCCGTTACCTGTCCAATACGGTTGCTGTCATCTGCTTTACCAAAGTCAAAGCGTTGGACGCCTAAGTATTCTTTCAAGTTGTCTTGGTTTACCGTTACTGTTTTCAGTTTCGGATCAAGCAAGATGTTCTTAACGGCTTTACGACAGATTTTCGAGATTTCACGCTCGAGGCTACGAACGCCTGCTTCGCGCGTGTAATAGCGAATGATGCCAATAATCGCAGAGTCTTCAATCTCAATTTCGTTTGGCTTCAGGCCGTTACGTTGAACTTGTTTAGAGACTAGGTGACGCTTGGCAATATTTAGCTTCTCATCTTCGGTATAACCAGAAAGACGAATCACTTCCATACGGTCAAGCAAAGGCCCTGGAATGTTCATTGAGTTAGACGTTGCCACAAACATAACATCAGACAGATCGTAATCGACCTCTAGATAATGGTCGTTAAACGCATTGTTCTGTTCAGGGTCAAGAACTTCAAGCAGCGCTGATGACGGATCACCACGCATATCCGAAGACATTTTGTCGATCTCATCAAGAAGGAACAGTGGTTTTTAACGCCGACTTTCGACATCTTCTGAATCAACTTACCCGGCATTGAACCAATATAGGTACGTCGGTGACCACGGATTTCCGCTTCATCACGCACGCCGCCTAATGCCATACGAGTGTATTTACGACCCGTTGCAGCCGCAATCGAACGACCAAGAGAGGTTTTACCCACGCCAGGAGGACCGACAAGACAAAGGATTGGCCCTTTCAGCTTGTTGATACGGTTTTGTACCGCTAAATACTCAAGGATGCGCTCTTTAACGCGCTCTAGACCGTAATGATCTTCGTTAAGCACTTCTTCTGCTTTCGCTAGGTTCTTTTTCACCTTCGAGCGCTTAGCCCAAGGAACACCTACCATCCAGTCGATGTAGCTACGAACAACCGTTGCTTCAGCAGACATCGGAGACATCATCTTCAGCTTTTGCAGCTCTTGCTCAGTCTTTTCCTTAGCTTCAGTCGGCATTTTCGATTCTTCAATCTTAGCCTTTAGAGTTTCAAACTCATCTGGAGCATCATCTAAATCACCCAGCTCTTTCTGAATCGCTTTCATTTGCTCATTCAGATAGTACTCACGCTGAGACTTCTCCATCTGCTTTTTAACGCGGCCACGGATTCGTTTTTCTACTTGCAGTAAGTCGATTTCCGATTCCATTTGGCCCATTAAGAACTCAAGACGCTCGGTCACATTGAGCAGCTCAAGCACTTGTTGTTTATCAACCAGTTTAAGTGGCATATGCGCAGCAATGGTATCAGCAAGGCGAGCAGCTTCATCAATACCACCAAGAGACGTAAGCACCTCTGGAGGAATCTTTTGTTCAGTTTGATGAAACCTTCAAACTGATCGATGGCGCTACGGACAATGACCTCTTCTTCACGTTCATCCAATTCTGGCGTGATCAGGTATTCAGCATCCGCAACAAAAAACTCTTCATCGCGGTAGTTATTAATTTTGGCACGCTGCTGACCTTCAACCAGCACTTTTACCGTGCCATCAGGTAGCTTGAGAAGCTGCAAAATGGTTGCAACTGTGCCCGTTGTGAATAGATCGTCGATTTTTGGCTCTTCAGTATCTGCTTCTTTTTGAGCCACGAGGAGTACTTGTTTGTCATTATCCATTGCCGCTTCTAAGCAACTAATAGACTTTTCGCGGCCAACAAACAAAGGAATCACCATGTGTGGGTAAACCACCACGTCGCGCAGAGGCAATACCGGGATTTCTATACGCTCGGAACGTTCCAAGTTCATATCATTCTCTCTTCCGCTTAGTATTATTTTCAGTATATGGGGGCGTATTCGTTGGATTCAATAAA
>ASHK01000545.1 GCA_000695745.1 Vibrio madracius
CAAACGCACGGAAGTCCACCAGAATGACGTTGACGATATTGCGCCCGTGACCACCCGGAACACTATTATTAGAGAAGAACTCTGCCACACTGGTATCCATCGGCTGTGAAGTAATGTTGATAAGAAGCATCGTGATGGCAAAACCAATCACACTAGCAACTGCTGCGTGGAGCGTTTTTCTTCTCATTGAGTGTTGACGAACTGTGGCCAGCTTTGGCATATGTCGCATCAGCAAGACCAAGAACACCACCATTAGCGTTTCCACCAGAAGTTGCGTCTTCGCCACATCAGGTGCGCTATAAATCATGAATACCAATGTGGTCATAAACCCAATCATTCCCAACGCAGCAACCGCAAGAAGCTTCGTCTTCGATACGATGACAACGACTGTAGAAACAATCAGTAGTAGTGCTATAGCAAATTCGTAGAACTTAACATCAGCAAGCTGACCAAATGTAACGCTAGGTGAAATATGAACCTGGGTCACTAATAGTGCTTCCAGCACCGCAAAGGAAAGCAGCCCATAAAAGCTCATGCGCTTTTGTTGCATCAAGTTGGTCTGCCATGATGCAAGTGCCATCATCCCTTTTAGCAAACTATCAAACACAGAGTTAGCACTCGGCAAATTGATGGACAAGCGAGTCCATTGAGCAAGCAAATTAGGGTAGATTTTGTACACCGATACACCCAGCAGCAGCGTCACTGCGCTCAGTATCAGCGGCAGGTTAATACCGTGCCATAGCTTAAGTGGCTCAGGCTCAGCGACCGGTGCGATCGAAATCACTCCCGGTAAAATCACCTGCTCGTTAAGCCAGCTCAGCCAAGTACCGTGGCAATCACACTCACAAACGCCAGTGTAATCGGAGGGATCCATAGTCCTTTGTTTACCTCAATGGGTTTAGCGGGTGTAGGTTCACCTTGATATGTTCGTGAAAAAGGTTTTATCAACAGTGCCAGCACTAGTGTTACCGTCAAAGCGTTGACCACCAGCATCAACATTACCGCTAACGGGCTTACTTCCAAGCCGGCTTTGTACATGTACTCTTTGCTTAAAAATCCCGGTAGTGGTGGAACGCCTGAGGTAGATAGCGCCGCGATAAATGCCGCGACAAAACTAATTTGTAATACCGGACGCAATCCACGAAGCACGCCAACGTCACGAGTCCCGGTTGCTTTATCGATATTACCGATCACCATAAACAGACCTGCTTTGTACATCGAATGGGCAACAATCAACATTAGCGCCGATTTAAGGGCTAAATCGGTACCAATGCCTAACAAAAACGTCAGCTTGCCGAGTACTACCGTTGTACTGTAGGCCAGCATTAACTTTAGATCGGTCTGTTTTAGGGCCAAAACAGCACACCAAAGTGCCGTAAA
>ASHK01000546.1 GCA_000695745.1 Vibrio madracius
AATTAAAAATAATTTAATCAAACTTCCCTTTTATCATCTTTTTCGTTCATCACGGTTGCTTTTTTTTGAGCAGATGGCAAATTGAACTCATCAGCGTTAAATTTCATCTAAAAGGAAGTTGTATGTGTTCAGTATTTGGCATTTTAGACATAAAAAGTGATGCAGCCGCGCTGCGTTCGGTCGCATTAGAGATGTCTAAGAAGCTCCGTCATCGTGGACCAGATTGGTCTGGTATTTATGCTTCAGATAAAGCAATTCTTGCGCATGAGCGCCTAGCTATCGTTGGTCTTAATAGCGGTGCTCAACCACTTTACAGCCAAGATAAAAAACACATCCTTGCTGTTAATGGTGAAATCTATAACCACAAAGAAATTCGTGCTCGTTATGAAGGCAAATACGAATTTCAAACCGATTCAGATTGCGAAGTTATTTTAGCGCTATACCAAGACATGGGCGCAGACCTTCTAGAAGAGCTAAACGGCATCTTTGCTTTCGTCCTTTATGACGAAGAGAAGGACGAGTACCTCATCGGTCGAGATCATATTGGTATCATTCCACTCTACCAAGGCTATGACGAGCATGGTAACTATTATGTCGCGTCAGAAATGAAAGCGCTTGTTCCTGTTTGCAAAACCATCAGCGAGTTCCCTCCGGGTAGTTACTACCGCTCACAGGATGCTGAACCACAACGTTACTATATCCGTGACTGGAACGAGTACGCAGCAGTTCAAGGTAACTCAACAAGCAAAGAAGAGTTAACTGAAGCATTAGAAGCGGCCGTTAAGCGCCAGCTAATGACCGACGTTCCTTATGGTGTACTACTTTCAGGTGGCCTTGACTCCTCTATTACTTCTGCCGTTGCAAACGTTTTGCGGCGATGCGTATTGAAGATGATGAGAAATCAGCGCCTGGTGGCCTCAGTTGCACTCCTTTGCGATAGGCCTTGAAGGTGCACCAGATCTTAAAGCCGCTCGTGAAGTCGCTGATCAAATCGGTACAGTTCACCACGAAATGACCTACACCATTCAAGAAGGTTTAGACGCCATTCGTGATGTGATCTACCACATCGAAACCTACGATGTAACCACAATCCGTGCTTCAACGCCTATGTTCCTGATGGGCCGTAAGATCAAAGCGATGGGCATTAAAATGGTGCTTTCTGGTGAGGGTGCTGACGAGATCTTTGGTGGCTATCTGTATTTCCACAAAGCGCCAAACGCACAAGAGTTCCATGAAGAAACAGTTCGTAAGCTACTCGCATTGAACATGTTTGACTGTGCACGTGCCAACAAATCACTTGCTGCATGGGGCGTCGAAGGCCGAGTACCTTTCTTAGATAAAGAATTTATTGATGTCGCCATGCGCTTAAACCCGAAAGACAAGATGTGCGGCAACGGTAAGATGGAAAAACACATCCTGCGTGAATGTTTTGAACACTACCTACCAGAGTCTATTGCTTGGCGTCAAAAAGAGCAGTTCTCTGACGGCGTAGGTTATAGCTGGATTGATACGTTAAAAGAAGTCGCAGAAGCGAAAGTCACTGATAAGCAAATGGAAACTGCGGCGTTCCGCTTCCCATACAACACACCGACGACTAAAGAAGGTTACGCATACCGTGAAATCTTTGAAGAGCTGTTCCCACTTGAATCTGCGGCTCAATGTGTTCCGGGAGGTCCATCGGTAGCTTGCTCTTCTGCAAAAGCAATTGAGTGGGATGAGTCTTTCCAAAACTGCGTAGACCCGTCTGGTCGAGCAGTTCAAACGGTTCACAACGACTCTTATTAACGTCATCGTTAGCCTAAACTCAAAAAACCAGCCTCATGAACTGACCCCCAATAGTTGGACACCAATTATTGGGGGTCTTTTTATGTCCAAGTACAGTCGAGCATTGAAATGCTCTATTGCTAAACAATATCTACAAGGCGAGAGCTCATCTGAAGAGCTTTCTCGTCTTCATTCCATACCATCACGTCAAATACGTTATTGGGCACAAGT
>ASHK01000547.1 GCA_000695745.1 Vibrio madracius
GCTTTTTTTAACATTTCACTCAACAAAAACCGTTCTTCGCAACCAATGTCACACAAATAAACGTTTGCGTAATCGCTAACCCTCTCCGAACTCAAAAGTGAGGGTTCCATCACAGAACTATGACTGATATAGTGCACCCGAATTAAGCAACACCGTTCGAGGCAAGGAGCTTCCTCGTAAATCTCATGATGAGAAGAATAGGTACCAGACTCACTGGCAAGATTTAGAGGAGCACACTATGGACATTAATATGGTTGAGTTATTGGGTTACGCAGCATCTATCATGGTTGCGATCTCACTCACAATGAAGGATATCGTAAAACTACGAGTGTTGAACTTTATTGGTTGTGCACTGTTTACCGCTTATGGCTTAGCGATTGATTCTATGCCAGTTGTCATTACCAATGGCTTTATCGCGTGCGTTAATGTTTATTTCCTAATCAAAATGCAACAGGAAAAACGCGTCGTTAGTTCAAATGCATAGTACTTAATAGATAGTGCCTAACAGATTTTAACGAAAAGCCTCAATGATGAGGCTTTTTTAGTTTCGACGGTTTTATCCAGCTTAGATCCCAAACCAACGACTAAACCACGTCACCTCACCATAGGCAATCAAATCGAAAATGGTCAAAAACACAGCAGTGATAAGCGCGAGTTTTACCAGTTTGTAAGCGATAAGCATCATAATATATTCACTTTTTTATTATAAATTTAGGGCGATTTTACTGCCTTCTTGGCGAATCGCAAGCGATGCTATATTCACATCTGCCTCATTACACAAACGAGAGACACTAAGTACCATGTCCTCGTTAGACCAAAATACTTGAGCTTTACTATTGGGGCAAGTTTCTAAATTCGATTCAGTTTTAAACGTACATCGCGATCTTCTTTTGCTACCAATTGACTAAATCGTTTACCCATAATGTTAAGTCGACCGCACATACTAAAACTAATCCAACTTTTTGAGCAATTATAGCGGATCGCGTGCGATTTCTCTTGACGGCACCATGCTGGACTCTTAATTTTGTTTACGGAACGCCTTTGCTTGCGCGTCTGGAACGGCCGAGATTAAGCAGTGCTCGGCCAACCCTTTTCGTTACAAAAAAATAGAAAAAGAAAGCCAGCTCAAACGAGCTGGCTAAAGTGCAGTGCAGTTAAATCGCCCCTCCTGGTATAAAGTACACGAGTAACGACCATGCACCTATCCAAGTTAATACCACGAGCGTATCAATCCAATCTCTATTCCACATGGTTCCTCCAGTGAATATGGCGCAATCTGTTGGGATAGACTGCCGCCGTCAAGATCAGTTCAATAAAAGCAATTTATGTTCCACTATTTTGGAATCGAGCCCATGTTGTCACGGTCTACTCGATTAACCACACTAGGCTTGTCAGATAAAAGCTTGATAAAACAATCGGCCATCGACCAATTTGTTACGGTTCCATTACCCACCATATTAAGGATGGCATCATATCCCTCTTTTCCTTTCATTGTGTAAGCACTTGAACTTCCAGTATATATTTTATCCAACACCAAAGGATGACCGGCAACTTTTACGTGACTAACACGTAACCCTTTAGGCTTATCTTTGTCATAATGAAACTCAAGTTGAGAGGTATAAGGATAACTTCCGGATCCCGTACCCGTCACACCATTACCTATTGCGTTATCGATA
>ASHK01000548.1 GCA_000695745.1 Vibrio madracius
CGAAGTCTCAGCTCTTTACATATTGTTGAAATCCACTATGCCTTAAGATGAAGAGGAAATAAAGCGAGAAATCTCTCTTGATCTAATAGGTAAAAACTATCAGCGCAGAATTTAGTCACTTAGCAGGAAAGTTGAACGAGACGGAGTGTGATTTATTGCAAAGTTGTCGATATAAAATAGAGCAAAAACAACGTAGATTGGTTTAAATCAAGTTTTAGCGTCAAAGGAAACTGCATGCTTATTAAAGCTTTTCTTTTCTATGTTTGCACTACCAATAAGACTCACACTTAGAGTATTTGTGTTGCTAGCTTCATAGGCAATGAGTTGATGAGTGAGTCGGATGGTATACCTAAAGGATATTGGTATGTTTCAGTTCATGACATCGAGTCGTATTATCTTCGGAGAGGGCGCGCTTCAATCTTCTCTCTCCATTCTCAACCAGTTTGGATACAGCGTTTTGCTGGTGACCGGGCAAGAGCGTCAAAGAGCCGAGCCTGTCATTCACTATCTTCATAGCCATAATATGCGATATCAGCACGTTGCTATTCGTGGTGAACCCAATATTACTATGGTCGAGGAAACGGCAATCATGGGTAGCGTTTTAAGCCGGACATGGTCGTTGCCATTGGTGGGGGTAGTGTCATCGATATGGGTAAGGCGCTGGCTGCGATTATCCCTAATCAGGGAGATGTGTATGATTACGTCGAAGTCGTAGGTCGTAATGTGCCCTTAAAACCAAACCTATCCCAATGATAGCTATTCCTACGACCGCCAGTACGGGGGGCCGAAGTAACCAAAAATGCGGTCCTCAAGTCTGGGCAAGACAAAGTTAAAGTGAGCTTGCGAAGTCCCGATATGCTGCCCGATGTCGCCATTGTCGATCCCGTTCTTACTTATGGCACCGACCCCTATACCTCGGGAGAGGAGCAATGGATGCATTTACCCATTTAATGGAAGCGTATGTATGCGGTGAGCCTAATCCATTGACCGATATGGTGTGCGAAGAAGGATTGAGACGCCTTAGCTATTCCATTATTTCCGGGTGTAAACAAGATAACCCCAAATCCCGCGCTGATCTGTCCTTTGCCGCGATGCTTGGAGGAATGGCGATCACGAATGCCAAACTCGGTGCTGCGCATGGTCTTGCTTCTGCACTTGGCGGTAAGATCACTGCGCCACATAGCGTCATTACTGCGCGCCTTGCGCCACACGTGATGACCGAAAACATCAAAGCAGCAAAAAGAGCAGGCGCAGTGACATCCTAAATCGATATCGTAATATGGCCCAGATTCTTACGGGGCGCACCAATGCCAGTATTGAAGATAGTGTGCTTTGGGTGAACATGATTCTTGAACGACTAGAGCTGCCATTACTGTCAGAATTCGGGGTCTGTAACACCTCGTTCGAGCAAGTTGCTGCCGATGCGATGAAATCAGTGGCCATTAAAGGAAACCCAATACCGCTCACCGAAGATCGACTCATCTTTATACTCGATCAAGTGTGTCAATGTCATAGTGATGGACAACCACTCGTGATAGAAGAGGGCACTGAGGTCGAGATTCGCAACAATCCTGTGGAAACCGATTAGTCGGCAACAAAAAAGGCTCTTAGGCACGGTTGATAGGTGAAGAGGGGATTTGAGTTAGACTCATTATCCCTTTTTAGATATGAATCAGAATAAGGCTTTTTCATTTCCCCAAAACGGTGAAACTCCGATGTTGGTGGTAGGAGGTAAATATTTCAATCGGCAACTAATTGATATCGCGGGATAAAGTACAGCTTAGTGATCATCAGACTCTGGAAGCATTGACCATGTGCGATGTTCGGCGTTATCGATGATTGACGCGTTTTATCAAAAGAAATCCTCTTCAAAATGAACGTAACGTTGAAACGGTTACTGTCGGGGTACAATATCAATGCTAGTATTTGGAGCTTCCTTTAAGTGTTCTCATCGAGTGAGAGCTTAGAGGTGGATGTTGGATGTCGATTTAGAGAGGCGTTGTAGTGAAGAGTAATATTCTAGTATTTGGCGCCTTAGGCGACCCAAGAACATCGGTTATTAAGCTGTATTTAGAGCTGCTGATAAGCCTTCAAGATGAATACCACATAATAGCGATAGACTCTAATCTTGAAGCTGTCGATTTAAAGTCTCATAGTGAATCTCTTGGATTATGCTTCGATCAGTGTTTTAGCCATTTAAATGACTACGCTCAACACCAAAACGATATGGTTATTTCTGCAGTGCTGATACTAACGCCTTTAGGTAGCCATTACTCGATTCTCAAACAGCTGGCGGCGTATCCCCAATTTAAGAACGCGTTGGTAGTTCTTGAAAAGCCTTCATTCTCTCTTGATGAAATCAAGTCTGGTTTCTCCACACTCGTACCAAAATTAAACAAAAGAAATGTGACGGTTTACTTTATTGACAGCGCGATGGTCTCTCCTGTATTTGATTGCGAGAGTGTTAGGAATGTCTTTGACTCTTATGGGCTACCAAAGAAGATTATTGCTGTAGCAATGGACAATCCAATGGAACGATACGGTGAGTGGGGCGAATA
Source organism: Vibrio madracius (assembly GCA_000695745.1). Taxonomy (GTDB): domain Bacteria; phylum Pseudomonadota; class Gammaproteobacteria; order Enterobacterales; family Vibrionaceae; genus Vibrio; species Vibrio madracius. The sequence goes on from ASHK01000548.1 coordinate 2,559, forward strand.
CAGCTTTGAAAGAAAGTTGTCTGCGATAAACAAAAGAAAACTTCTTAGTCTCCCAGATTCGGGTGGAGCTGGCTTGGGGTTAGATATGGGTGTGCACGCGATTGCTGGACTGATGCGCCTATTTTATGAAAATAACTTCACGTATAAAGAGCTCGAGATTCAAAATGTCAAGTTAGAAGCGCTTGACCATTCATCGCTAGAGCGAGACAAAGGAGCTGAAACGCAAGCATACATGGAGGCGATCATAAAAGGAAATTCAGGTTGTATGCCGTTGTATTTCATAGCTGGAAAAGGTGGTTCGATTTGGGATCGCAGAATAGAACTTTACTATGAGAACTTAGTGATGACCATTAGCTTTGGGAAACTCAGCTCTTCACCATATATTGCTATCTTCAAGAACAATGAGTTAGTTGTAGAGACCTTTGAACTACGAAACTCGGGTTACGTTCAGCACCATAAAGATATTCAGGCTTTGTTGTCTAAAAATGCGAACAATACGCCAATGTGAGCGCAGAACTGAGCCAAAAAATAATGCAGGACACTATGCAGACCATGAAATCAATGTACGACTTTTGTGCTATCGATGAAGGTTTGCGAGAGTTATCAATTGAAAAGGTCGATGTGCACTCCATACTCCCTAAGGATAATGAACATAAGAGCAATAATGAGAGGATCAATAAATACTTTCGTGACACTTACAGCTAAGAACCACAATATAGTGGTCAACAAATTCCGGACACTAACTTAAGCCGATCTTCGGCAGTAACTGGCGACAGCCCATCATTTGCTTGATGAGGCCGTTGCCTATTGTAGTAATCCATCAAGTAATAACTGATATCCCTCTTTGCCTGAGTTTGGGTAAGGTACCCTGTTGCTG
>ASHK01000549.1 GCA_000695745.1 Vibrio madracius
GTCTTTGAATTTCTCGCCTTCTTGCTCCTTGCCTTGGATCACTCGAGAGCTAAGCTCCGCATGGCGGTTTAAGTAATGGCGAATTTTCTCGAGTAAGTCTGCATCTTCAGCGATTCGTTCCATGATGATAGCGCGAGCACCATCAAGAGCAGCTTTACTATCTGCGACCCCTTTTGACTCATCAACGTACTGCTGTGCAGCGTCTTCCGGAGTGTGACTAGGTTGATTCCAAAGCAAATCGGCAAGGGGCTCTAGTCCGGCTTCAATGGCAATTTGACCTTTAGTGCGACGTTTTGGCTTATAAGGGAGGTACAGGTCTTCAAGGCGGGTTTTGTTGTCAGCATTTTCGATTTCAGCGCGTAATTCAGCGCTCAATTTGCCCTGCTCATCAATGGATTTCAGAATTGTCTGACGTCTTTCGTCCAATTCTCTTAGATAACTAAGGCGAGAGTCCAAAGTTCGTAATTGGGTGTCGTCAAGCCCGCCAGTTACTTCTTTTCGGTAACGTGCGATGAAGGGTACGGTGTTGCCGTCATCAATCAAAGTGACAGCAGCTTCAACTTGCTTCGTGCTGACGTTCAGCTCTTTAGCAATCAGTTGACAGATAGCTTGGCTCATCCGTGTATTCTCTTGTTGTGTGTTAGGGAAAGGAGGGTCCTTTCTTCGATATCTATAGGATATAAGGGCTTGAGCTAAGTTTTGCAATTACTTGGTTATTTTTCTCTATCACTTAGGCGTGAAACACCTCAGTAATTTGCTAATTTATTGATAATCGCGTGGATATTCCGTTAATTTTCTGTAAAGTTAAAGAGAGTTGGCAATGAATTACAGTGGCCGTTGTCTCAGGCAAACGGGGTATTAAAAGTCGGTCAATGAATGGATGTATTAAAATGAATAGAACAGCAACTAAGTTGGCGTTAATTCTCGCCTCAATGACCAGTGGGTGGGCTATGGCTGCACCAGATTTCTCTACTACTCAAGCACCTGTACTTTCTATCGAAGATAAACTCGTCCTAGGTCGTGTTGAGAGTGTTTACTATCAAGATATTGAAGCGCTTAAAGGTATCCCTTTTGTTGGCAAGGTGGATACGGGTGCAGACACCACGTCGATGCACGCTGAAGATATCCATGTCACCAGCGACAACCCAAAGTACCAGGGGTTAACGGATGAAAAGTTGCTGCAGACTATTGTCGATGAATATGGCGGTTCGGCGAGTGATTGGTGGTTAGAAGAATTTGATAATGAAGAACGAAACTTTGGCGGGATGGTGACGTTTACGCTTCGTCATCCTTATACGGGAGAGAAAATTACTATGGAGCGGCCTTTGGCGCGCACCAGTGTGATTCGCAGTCGAACCAGTGCGACTCCTATTTATCGTCCAGTGATTACTTTACCGTTAACCATTGCAGGTAAGACGGTGGACACCGAGGTGAATTTAACCGACAGAAGCGGATTTAGTGCACCGATCCTAATCGGTAAGACGTTTTTAGCTGACAATGCATGGGTGATGGCTGGCTACGATTACCTGCAAGAACAAAGAGATGCTCAAGTCATTGGCCGTCGGGAGTCTGGGGAGGTCGACGGTGTACCAGTCGATGTGAGTCTGTCGTTACAAAATAACTACAGTATCCTCAACGCCCAGAATATTGAATTAAATAAGAAAGAGAATAAGGTGAGTTTTGATTTGGTTGGTAAAGACAAATCAAAGAAGCGAGTGACTTACCCCTTGGTAAAAATGCTTTCTGTTAGTGGTAAAGAGTACCCAGTGATCTTTGTGCCATTTAAAGGCGGTAAAGACTTCGAACAGACAATCCAGGTTTATTTAAAAGATCGCTCTAAATACAGCTCTCAGCTTCGCTTGGGTTTAAACACACTTAGTAAAAACTTTATCGTTGATACAGGGGCGATACATAAGCTCGATAAAAAGAAACAGAGCTTTGAGTCTCGTATGAAGAACAAACCGCTGGTGGTTTCACCTGTGGAAAGTTTGATTCTTGATGGTTACGAGCTGGATGCGGAGCCGTCATTTGCGGTGAGCACACCACTGCTAAAAGTCGCAAGCTTTGAAATGATTGAAGCGAAAGGTCGTGACAAAGTTGAGTATTACTTGTCGAATGACCAAGGTAATAGCGAGAAAATCCGTAAAACTATCCTCCGTAAAATCAAAGTCGGTGACACAGTGCGTCCGGTGGTTGATGGTGAATTTATCGTAGGCGATAAAAAAGTGACGGTCGAATTTGCTTTGGAAACGTTGGACAGTGATGAGGGTGATAAGCCGTATTTCATCATAGGCAAGAAAACCGCAAAATCGGGTGTTCTGGTTAATACTCGCAGTGAAAACCTATTAGATGCCTATCCAGTATTCACGGCAGGTCACATTGAAAATGCCACAGTTGAAGGGTTGCAGTTCCCTGTGAAATTGGACACGGGTGCCGATGTCAGTTCAATGAATGCATTGGATATCAAGCAGTTTAAGAAAAATGGCAAGGATATGGTGACATTCACCTACGCCAACGATATGGGAATGAAACAAGAGTTTACGCGTGAAGTGGTGGACGTCATGCGCATTAAAGCCAAAGCTGGAGAGGAAGCAAA
>ASHK01000550.1 GCA_000695745.1 Vibrio madracius
AAAATAAAACGAAATCAAAAACAAATACTTAGCAAATTAGTTCGCAAATAATCGTGAGCCTCACGAAAAAATCTCAAGTGGTATGATAGATTTTCAATGTCAGAACATCGTAGATAGGTAATAGATGGCTAAGTCAGCAAAAGAAAGACAAAGAGAAGTCGCATTACGACGCAAGGAATCAGGATTAGTACAGAAAAAATGCTATTTCACAGAGTTCACCAAAGATGGTTTAGAGCAAGTTTCTGAACTACTTGGATACAGTGAGAAAGACCTCAATAGAGATGAGAATATCTCATTCATTCTCGATTACTGTGTATCTGTGACTCTAAATTTTCTTGAAGGCTACGATAATGGAATTCTCCCCAAAACGAAGGAAGCACAGTATCTATTTAAGATGAAACAGATTGCCACTTTTAGACAAAACCAAGGTGACTCAACTCAAGATGTTTTGGATCATTTGATCAGGTGGAAATACAAAACACCTACGATAATTAGAAGAAGGAAAAACGGTAGATATGTACCTCGGCAACGTACTTACTGGAGCATTGAAGGCGTAGAGTTACTCTTAAATGACAAGAAGTATGCTCGGCAAGTACAATTGCTGAATAAGTCTTTTCATGTCGAGTAGTTGTAGTTCCGAGCAGAAATTGTGATAGCAATCAGAATTCTAGAACAATAATGACATTTTATTTTTTTACCCAACGACTTACCCAAACACAACGAAACAAAATCAATTAGTATTTAAAACTCAATGAGTTAGCCTCTAAGTTCAGATGACGCCAGCTCCACCAAACGTTTGGAAAGGGCGATAACTCCTAGAGTTATCGCCCTTTTTGTCTCTTGCGTCCCTCCTCATACCTAGCAAATGCACTTTGATGTAGGATAAGTCTCCTAAGCTCGACAATTTAGTAATCTGTAGTTGATACCGAAACAACCATAACAATTCGAGTTACACTTGATAGGTCACAACTAATGACGAGGGCTTATGACCACTTCTCCAGCCATCTTACGTAAAGTTTGGTATTCACCGTCTATCAACCTTGGGCTTCGAGCCACCAGCGCTATCGTGATCTTTATCGGCCTAGGGGTGCTATTTGATCACATTAATCTTGCTATGACCGCGTTAATGACCATGCCTGCTGCATTGATCAGTGGCTTAGATACTGCCGGACCTCGGCGGTGGACACGATTTGTCATTACGGCGATCACTTGGAGTGTCACATTAGCGATTAGCGCTACTTTGCTGAGAATGGATCTACCTCTTTGGCTAACCTATGGAGTAATCGCTGCTGTTTTGGCGAGTTTTGCCATCAATGGCGCATTTTGGGGACGCTTAGGGATGTCAAGTTTGCTCATCGCTGTGGTCAGCTTGTCGCTCCATAATTCACATTCAAGCACGTTATTATTCTGTATGTTGGTCATAGGCCCTCTGACTTTTTCTTTGTTCAGTTGGTTATGGTTTGCTCTGTGGAAACACTATGCGTTACGAGTTTGTCTGTCTGCAATTTATGAAAAGTTAGCGGACTATATCCAATATCGACAGTCCTACCTACTAGGAAATGAAAATGAAGCCCCCAAGAGGCTGATAAAATATGAATTAATAGAACTGTTTCAACAAGCCCTTCAATCTGAATCTTTTCGTTCAAAAAAAGATGATGTTTACTCGCTCAGACAGGCTCTTTTTTGTTGCCTTAGATACTTTTGAGGTTGTTTTAACCAGTCACACCAGTAACCCCGATCTCTTGTCACAATTTCAATCCAGTAAGTCCAAACGCGACTTGCTGTTGATTTGGAGTCAACACTGCCAGCAACGGTTACGTTCCAAAGCTCAACAATTGCTTTATAACCAAAAAGCGAACACCACACCTCTAAACTCATTAGAACAAGAAGCTCATGAATTAATTGAAGCGGTAAAACTGGAAGATCAACCTCGTTTTCGTTATTGGGCCTACGCCATTAAACATATTTCACGTCGTATTGAGCTAAACGAACCCGCTTATGAACGTGCTTTTGAAGTACAGCCCTTCGAACTGTCGTGGCGTTGGCCTAGTAAAAATAATCCTATTTGGCGGCATGTTGCTCGTATTGGACTTATGTTTGCCATCGGTACGGGCCTTGCTGAGTATTTCGAGTTGATTCGTCCTGATTGGGTGCTTATCTCAATGCTGATGGTCATTCAACCTAGCTTCCTGGCGACAAAAAGTAAAACATGGCAGCGCTGCTTTGGGACGGCACTCGGTGTACTATTTGCCACTAGCGTAATAAAGATTGGTATCCCGACTAGCGCAATTTACGCACTGATCATTATGTTACTACCCGTTGCTATGTTGAACATCATGCGACGTTATTCTCTTGCCATTGGCTGTATTACCGCTTTGCTTATTTTGGTTTATCACGCTTTAGCGCATCAAGGGTTGAATTTCGCAGCGCCGCGCTTGGTTGATAATCTCGTTGGTGGGGCGATTGTCCTGCTCGGATACAGCTTCTTGTGGCCGCAATGGCGCGGTAAAGAAATACATACTCAAGCACTAAAGGCATTGGACAGTTCAAAAAGCCTCTTTTTGTATTGCTTTCAACAACTTCAATTAGAGCCTCAATTTAGAAGCCATAAGGATCTCACCAAACAAAGAGCAGCAATGCTCACTGCAGAAAGTGACCTTGAGTTGATATATAACGAGATGCAACAAGAACCCAAACGCACCCGCAGTAATTCGCATTATTATGAAGATATGCTGAGCCACTATCGGTTACTTAACCACTATCTTTGCTTGTTGTTACCACTGGTGAGAACAGGGGTGTCTTATAAAGGTTCAGAACAAGTAGAAGGCTTAATCAACAATGCTATGGATGCTTTGATCACTAGCCTCAAAGACCAGCATATTCATGAACTCCCTCCTTTGAGCGATCAAACTGCAGACAGCCATCCTACATTTACATCAGGTCAGCGCTCAGTTGAAGAGATAATTTGGTTGGCGCTAATGACCATAAAACAAATGCACGAGTTGGTCAGACGAAACCTAACGCACTGAGTACCATTATGCTATTGCCTAAACAACTTGTGGTCACCCAAGCGAATTTGAAACGCGTTGTGCGTGACCACGTTTAAACCACACAGGTTTTACATGTTTAAAACCAATGAGCTACTGGCAAGCCTCTTCGATTAAGGCGAAATAAGCTTTCAGCTCCTCATCAGACAGATTCAGCAATGTATCGCCCACATACCATTCAATGTAACTGTGTTGAGGCAACAACCCCTGTTGCGGGTTACCAATCCAAACACTGTGGCGTTTCGCGATATTATCGCGCAGTGTTATCGCCTTTTTCTGACTGATTGGCAGATGAAGATGCAGCATATTGGCTTGTGGTGTTTGTGGATTGGCGGTGATTGATGGATATTGCTCTAAGAGTTGGTAAAGCTGCAACGTACGTTCAAATAAAGCAGGGAGTGTTTGAAGACGTGCTTCAAACTGCATAGCGGCAGCCACAATGTAAGGCGAACGATGGTAAACGCTCCCTCCTTGTCGATGCATCCAAATTCTCGCTTTATCGATGAACGCTTTATTACCAAGTAGCATTGCCCCCCCTAAGCCACCAACGCCTTTATAGAGGGAGACGTAAACCGAATCAAAGCCATTCGCTATCTCTTGATAAGATCTTTGGTAATAGGCGGCTGATTCCCAAAGCCGCGCACCGTCCATATGCAGATGAATATTCTGGCTTTGGCAGTGTTTTTTTATCGCCTCTAATTCACCAAAACTAGGCAGTTGGCCGCCAATTTCTCGCATCGGTAACTCATAGACCACCGCCCCAAGCGAGTCTGGTATTTGTAAAAGCGATGACAAATTCCACGGCTCATAAGGTTGACCTACTGGCAGCGCATTAAAACGATTTTGCAGCTGATAACCTTGGTTTTCATGGATATAAATATGACACGAAGGATGCATAGCCACATTGTGACAACCTCGTTGTTCGCAGGCTATTTGCAAGGCTGTCGGCTGTGCCATAGTACCAGTAATAACAAATAAACCCGCTTCAAATCCAACAAGTTCAGCGATTTGACGTTCAAAAGACTGAATCAGTGTTCCTTCACCGTATTTATCATGCTGTACATCATTTTGCTCACACCAAGTTGCCATTTGAGAAAACATTTCCGCTGGTTTAACTGCACGGTTTCCTGACAATACCAGTTGACACTTATCCTGCATCGTTTCTTCCTTTCATTTGTACAAACCGTACTCACCATGTCATCGGTTAGTTCTATAGTAAAGAGAAGTTTGTCAAACGATTGCCCAATAGCAAAATGCCGTTTTATTGGAACTTTCATTGACGAACAGAAACAACCGGAGTATCTATCACTAGAGCGTTTCTTGAGGACTCGACCTTTGCAACATATCAATGACCTATTATTGGCTATGAAGCCACTACTTGAACAATACGGCTACTTCGCCCTAATCGTCAGTATATTTTTGGAAGGGGTTGGTGTCCCAATGCCGGGGCAGTCTTTAATGATTGCGGCCTCTATTCTTTCCTCACAACAAGTGATGAACCTTACATTGGTGTTACTAATCTCATGGTTGAGCTGTTTCTTAGGGAACACTTGTGGTTATCTACTTGGCTACTATTTCGAAGGCTGGCTTGATAAGAAAGGTTATATCTCTGGGCCTAAGATGCAAAAGTTACAGTCTATGATTAAACGCTACGGTCCAGCGTGTTTGGTAGTCAGCCGCTTTATTGAAGGTATGAAGCAATTTATGCCCCTGGCGTGTGGTGTCGCCAAGATGCCTCGTAATGAATTTTTATTGGGTAATGCGGTGGCCACCACTATTTGGGTCGCAGTCTTTGGCGTGCTCACTCACTTTGCGTTTGATCATTTGCAGCTGTTCCAACAGTTTTATCACCACCATAGAACTGTCGTTTGGTCAATTTCTGCTGTGTTGTTTGTCGCTCTCATTGTCGCTCTTATGACGAGAAAGCGACGCGTCTCTAATCAGTAGTGACCTTTAACTCTAAACGCAGTACATCTTTGTCATCGGGCTTAGTGCCGTCTTCCGACTGTTTAAGCCCTAGGCGGCGGCAAACTGCAATAGCCGCTTTGTTTCCGGCTTTGGTTTCAGCAAATATGACCGAGGGGGCAAATTGAGCAATACCAAACTCAATTAACGCAGACATGGCTTCAACAGCAATCCCTCGTCCTTGTCTATCGACAGCGAGACCAAATCCTATCGAAGCTTGATTGTCTGCCTCTAAACGAAAAGCGACGGTACCGATTACCTGATGACTCTCTTTGCCTTCAATCACAAGTTGAAACTTAGTGCGTGGACGTTGTTCTGATTGTTCGACAAACATCTCAAGTAAATGCGCATTGAACTCGGGTGAGCACTCTTCTTTAGGATAGAAGGTTTGATATTTTGGGTGAGACGTTATGGTGAGCCATGCCTCGATATCACCCAGTTGAAAATCACGTAAAATAAGTCGTTCTGTTTCTAGCGTTAATTCCATTTTGTTCTCTTTGTAGATCGGGCACACCTAACTGCCGCCTAATTTTGGCAAGGCTGCATGTTTATCACACTCGTCCATTGAATAGAGTGACGCAAGTAGCTATTTGAAGACCAGAAAGATTTAGTGTAGAACAAATGGCCAAATTTAGAGTCATTGTTATGCGTAAAAAAGCCCGCTTTCGTCCAAACAATGTGAAAAAATCCGCTGTCCCTTGTGGCTGTTTTCGGCTCTAGTCTCTCAACTTTCTTTGCCCATTTACTCAGCAGTTAGACGATCCCGTGACATTGCTTAGATTTAGATGCTAGAGGTGCCAAATATGATTATTGCGAGCTCAGGTGCTTTTCAAGCTGACAAAAAATCGCTACCATTTGGCTGTCGTTAAGACACTAACTTTTATTCTCAGGGCGGGGCGAAATTCCCCACCGGCGGTAAATCAGTTTTTTGATAAGCCCGCGAGCGCTTAATTCTATTGAGTTAAGGTCAGCAGATCTGGTGAGAATCCAGAGCCGACGGTTACAGTCCGGATGGGAGAGGATAATAATATTTACAGGCGTTGTAGCGAGCACACACTGTCATTGACTGTGTGTATTACTACGCACGTTGTAAATATAGAATGATACTTTCTTGCTATGCGGCAAGGCGAGTGTTGTTCGTCTATCTTTTGGATCTTCTTGTACTTTTCATGCAAGATCCCCATACCTATGCCCTGATTCTGGTATTTTTATTTAGGAGTATTACCATGAATCAGAACCAAACTTCATTACTATCTGAATTCGGCAATCCACTAGAGCGCGTTGAAATCGCCCTACAAGCCCTTCGCGAAGGTCGCGGTGTGTTATTACTCGACGACGAAGATCGTGAAAACGAAGGCGATATTATCTATTCCGTTGACCACCTAACCAATCAACAAATGGCACTAATGATTCGTGAGTGCAGCGGTATTGTTTGTCTGTGTATTACTGACGAGCAATCTAAACAACTCGATTTACCACCGATGGTTGAGAACAACAACAGTGCAAATCAAACGGCATTTACCGTCTCTATCGAAGCCAAAGTGGGAGTGACGACTGGCGTCTCAGCGGCGGATCGCGTCACAACCATCAAAACAGCATGCCAACCTGGTGCCCGTCCTGAAGATCTAGCTCGACCAGGACATGTTTTCCCACTGCGAGCTAAACAAGGCGGGGTATTGACTCGTCGTGGTCATACCGAAGGCACCATTGACCTAATGCAAATGGCTGGCCTATCGCCATTTGGAGTTCTATGTGAAGTCACTAACCCTGATGGAACAATGGCAAAAGCACCAGAAATCGTCGCATTTGGTAAGCTTCACAACATGCCAGTCCTGACAATCGAAGACATGGTTCAATATCGCCTAGCAACGGCAGAGCAGTCAGCATAACTCTTGATCCAATGAACATCGCCACCTCATAATTAGGTGGCGATGTTGGTTCTAGCATTGTGCTAAATTAGCGCTAGTCGACTTTACTGGCATGCACCGGTATTTTCCCATACGCCCCACTCGCCTGATTGGGTAGGATCTTCACCTTGTGTCCACCATTTGGCTTTGTAGTTCTGACCTTGATAAATCACTTGATCACCGCCAGTGTAGATGGCTGCCGCATCCCAGTTATCTTCACAAACACCAATAACAGGTCCATCTGCACTCACTGTAACAGTATGAGTCTGACTGGTACTTAGTGAGCCGTCACTAACAGTCACAGTAAATATGTAATTGGTGT
>ASHK01000551.1 GCA_000695745.1 Vibrio madracius
TATTGAACCATGCTGGCGACTGAGGCTAAATACCCAGATATATGCCGTTCAATGATGGGACTGCACCCTTGTTATGTTGACAGTAACGTCGATGAGACACTGAAAACCATTTATTCGTGGTTTGATAAACACCGCTTCATTGCAGTCGGAGAAATAGGCATCGACCTTTATTGGGACAAAACCTATCGCGTTGAACAAGAGCGAGCTTTTATCACCCAACTTAATTGGGCAAAGGAGTTGGGGTTACCTGTCGTTATTCATACTCGTGACTCGATTGAGCAAACGCTAGCTCTTTTAAAGAATGAACAAGATGGGCAACTCAGTGGTGTCTTCCATTGTTTTGGTGGAAGTTTAGAAGAGGCTAAAGCTATCAATGATTTGGGCTTTCACCTAGGGCTCGGAGGGGTGTCAACATTCAAAAACTCTGGGATGGATAAAGTGATTCCCGAGTTGGATTTAAGTTGGGTGATTCTTGAGACTGACTGTCCTTATTTAGCGCCTGTGCCGCATCGTGGTAAACGCAATGAGCCCGCTTATACGGAACTTGTGATGCAACGTATCGCCGCTCTCCGCAACCTGAATGCCCAGCAAGTTATCGATGTTACCACTCGCAACGCAAAGTCACTGTTTAAGTTGTAAGTTTTTGTTTATCAATACCAAAATGTGATACTACTTCAAAATTGATATGGATTAGTTGCATATCAATGCGTAGAATATGTGCCCGAACTATATGCCCAACACTTAATAATAAAAAATGCATATTCCCTAATACCAAGAACCTGGGGAGGTCGCGCATGTGTCAACATGGAAATCTACTAAAACGACAAAAACGTACACTATGGCAAAAACTGAAGGGTATAAAAGAGATCTACGTATGCTCTGGATGTGGACATATTGTCATAGTGAAATAAAAAAAGCGGCCGTAGGAGCCGCTTTTTTATTACTTTCTCGATGATCACACGTCTTCTTGCTCAGACTCTTCATCGTCTCTGCGGGTATAGAACCTAGCAAAGAACAGTCCAACCTCAAACAACAAACACATTGGTATCGCGAGTAACGTCTGAGAAATAATATCTGGCGGTGTCAACATCATACCAACCACAAACGCCCCCACAATAATGTAAGGTCGTTTCTCCTTGAGACTTTCTACCGACGTTGCACCTGTCCAACATAGCAAGATAATCGCAACCGGAACTTCAAACGCAATACCAAACGCTAAGAAGAGCGCAAGTACAAAATCGAGATAACTCGAAATGTCGGTCGCAAACTCTACCCCACCTAAGGAAATCGCAGTGAAGAAGCCAAACACCAAAGGAAATACCACAAAGTAAGCAAACGCTACACCGCAGTAAAACAACAGTGAGCTTGAGAACATTAACGGCATCACCAAGCGTCTTTCATGTTTATACAAACCTGGAGCAACAAATGCCCATACTTGATAAAGAATGAAAGGAACTGCAATAAAGACTGATGAGATGAGTGTGAGCTTTAGCGGTGTAAAAAATGGCGAAGCAACGTCCGTTGCAATCATCGTTGCACCCTCAGGTAGTCGCTCTACCAAAGGCTTAGAAACGAAATCATATATATCGCCAGAGAAATAAATCAGGGCCAGAAAAACCACTAGCACGGCCATAATCGCGCGCAATAGTCGATTTCTGAGCTCAAGCAAATGGCTAATCAAAGGCTGTGTCTGTTCGACGCTAGACATGAAAACCTCGAATAAAATAAAAGTGCTAAGTGAGCATCAGCCCATTGGCACTTTCGGAATGAAAACGACAAGGGCTGAAGCTCAGCCCTTATTAAGATCTTTTTCTGGAGACTCATTCTCAACAGGTTTTGTCACTTCAGCAGCGGGTGCCTCTGCACTCGCTTCTGATGTCGACGCTTTTGGTTTCTCACTCGCATAAGGACGAGTCACCTCTTGCGCGGCCTGTTTCAGTTCCTCTACCGAACTTTTCAGCTCAGGAGAGAGGTCTTCCATGCCCATTTTCTCAGCTTTTTTCAGGTTCTCTTGAAGCTCTTGCACCTTGAGTTCGTGTGAAAGCTCATCTTTGACATTATTTGCCATAGCTTTCGCAGAGCTGATAAAACGAGAAACACTTCGGATCGCAGTGGGCAGACGTTCTGGTCCTAGAACGACAAGGCCAACTACAGAAATGAGTACCAGTTCCCAAAAACCGATATCAAACACGAATTATGCCTGCTCTTTATCTTTCTTCGCTTCTGTCGATGCGTCTGCTGTTTTCTTTTGCTCGATGTTTTTTGGCTCAAAATCAGCGTCTTTAGGATCTGATTTCGCCGTTGTGTTGTCATCTTCACTCATGGCCTTCTTAAAGCCTTTCACCGCGCCACCAAGATCGCCGCCGATACCACGTAATTTCTTAGTACCAAACAGCAAAACAACGATCACGGCAATAATAAGAAGTTGCCAAATACTAATACCACCCATTCTTTCTACCTCGGGTCTTGATTAACAAATAAAAATTAATACGAGTTTATCTCTTAACGTCTGTAAGTACGCCAACTTAACAACCAAAATGTGATACCCACAGCACCTGATAATCCAGATAGCTGATGGTATGGCCCCTCCAGCAATATGGCAGAGCATACGATTAAAGTTGCACCAACGCCAAACAAAAATTTACCGGTCCCTTGTTGCCGTTTTGTTTCACGATACCCTTGATAAAGCATATCCATGCGTTGGTTCATAGCCTTACCTTGTTTGAGGCTATCGTACAGCAACTCTGGTAGTTCGGGTAACTTTTCTGCCCAAAACGGTGCGCGTGCTTTAATTCCGTTTATGACCGCCTGCGGGCCTACTTGATTGGCCATCCATTTTTCTAAAAATGGCTTTGCGGTCTCCCATAAGTCTAGCTGCGGATAGAGCTGTCTGCCTAATCCTTCAACATAGAGCAAGGTTTTTTGTAGGAGTACCAGCTGAGGCTGTACCTCCATATTGAACCGACGCGCTGTATTGAAGAGGTTTAGCAGTACGTGGCCAAAAGAAATCTCACATAGCGGTTTAGCAAAAATAGGCTCACACACCATGCGAATAGCAAACTCGAATTCATCAACATTGGTATCAGCTGGCACCCAACCAGAGTCGACATGCAACTCTGCCACCTTGCGATAGTCTCGGTTAAAAAACGCAAGGAAGTTTTCTGCTAAATACCGTTTATCTTCGCTATTTAGCGTCCCCACTATGCCACAATCTAGCCCAATCCAAAGCGGTTTTCTGGGTGTTCATAACTAACAAACACGTTACCAGGATGCATATCAGCATGGAAAAAGCTGTCACGAAATACTTGGGTAAAGAATACACTCACACCACGTTCTGCCAACAGTTTCATGTTGGTGCCATTCGCTTCAAGAGTCGGAATATCAGAGACTTGAATACCGTAGATTCGTTCAGAGACCATTAAGCTTTCGCTACTAAAGTCCGGCATCACCTCAGGAACGTACAGCTCTTCACTGCCCTCGAAGTTGCGACGCAACTGAATGGCATTTGCCGCTTCGCGTCTTAAATCCAGCTCGTCCAATAGCGTCTTTTCATATTCGCGAACCACTTCGACAGGTTTCAAGCGGCGTGCATCAGGCAACGCTTTCGACACTATCCTAGCCATGCGATACATCAACTTAAGATCAGCGTCGATAACAGGACGAATGTCTGGACGAATCACCTTCAAGACCACTTCTTGTCCTGTCTCTTTGAGCTTTGCGGTATGCACCTGAGCAATCGAAGCCGACGCTAAAGGTTCAATATCAAAATCATCAAACCATTGCTCAACCGGGCCGCCGAGAGCCAACTCCATTTGCGACTTTGCCAAGTGTCCATCAAATGGCGACACTTGGTCTTGCAGTAAGGCAAGTTGATCAGCGATATGCGGTGGAAATAAGTCACGGCGCGTTGACATCATCTGCCCAAACTTGATCCACACAGGCCCCAGCTCTTGCAGTGCCAACCGGAGTCGTTCACCGAGTGGCTTTTCTGGGTGTTTATTCTTCATCCAAAATAGAGACTTGCGTGCCAATAGCGGTGCTTTGGTAAGCTGATGAGCGGGCATTAGCTCGTCAAGCCCATATTCGAGCTGAACTTTTATAATGCGATAGAGACGTTTGATTTCACTTGGCGTCATGTGTGCTCCGAACCGTCTTTAGAATCGCCCGTCGACGCGGCCTCAATTAAGCGCTCCAACCGTACACTGAGTCTTTCGACGTGACTACGCACTTCATCTACATCATCACAAAATGCGGCTACAGCTAGTGGTGGAGGCGCTATTTTCCACTCTTCGGTTAACACTTGGCCAAGGTGGTTTTGGTGCTTTGCA
>ASHK01000552.1 GCA_000695745.1 Vibrio madracius
GTGAACGTAGGTAAGTAATCGAACTAAGGGCATTGCCTCAAAGGTTACAACTAAATAGTTAATGAAGTCCTCAGTGGAAACACTGGGGACTTTTTCTTATAAAAACTCTGAGCGTCAGCGCTCGATTTGTGTTCTAATACCGCGCTGGCTTAGGGATGGCCAGCATTACATTGCTGGAATATCCCTTAACAAAGTCTTTAGGAACTACATAAATGTCTGAAAATAAAAAATTTACTATCCGTTTAACGGAAAAGCGTAACGGCTGGTCTGCAGAGATCATTCGTCAAGTAACGTCTCGCCGCACGATTGTTTCAAAGCGTGAGATGGGTTTTGAGAGTCAAGAATTGGCTCAAGCTTGGGCGGATAAAGAGCTCGCTGGTTTCGTCGAGAACCAAGCAAAGCGTAATGAGCGCAAAGCAGAAGCACGTGCAGCTAAAGCGGCGGCTGCAGTGACAAGCGAAGAATAAGAATTCGTATACCTAAGGCCATTGATTTGGCCTTAGGTGCGTTATGCCTTTATTGAGTGACCTGTGCATTCAATTGTGCAATCAATCCCTCTTCTAACCCTAACTGGTTTGCCAGTTCTTTCAAATACGCCTTTTCCATAAAGTTTTGTTCGTCTGCTACTAACAGGCTCGCTAAATAGATCTCTGTACCATGCTCAGGTGAAACGGCTAGCTTAGCAATTTCTGCTGGATCCAGCGGCTTGGCCATTTCAGCTTGAATTAGCTGATGAACAGATTGGTCTGCATTTAAGCTTGAGAGCGCTTGGTCGATTTTCGCCATTTCTTGCTCATCAATGTGACCATCAGCTTTGGCAGCGGCAATCATCGCTTTAAGTACCGATTCATCATGTTGATGAGTTTGAGTAAAGTTGCTTGGTGCTGATGACTTTGCAACTATCGACGCATCAGAGTGTCCTTTGTTGCTATAGTCGTTGTAGAGCTTATACGCCAGAGCACCAAGGCTGCTGCGCCGCCAACTCCCAATGCTTTTTTCCCCATTTTTTGGTTTTCTTAGAGCCCATCAGCATACCAAGGAGACCGCCACCGACCGCGCCTGCACCCAGTGCGCCTAGCGTTTTTTTATCACCAAAGGCATGACTTAAACTGGATGAAGATTGGCTCGCTTTTTGAGTTGCTTGCTTTGCTATATCTGAGTTGAGAGCTTGGTTCAACAGTGCTTTCAAGTCCATCTTGTTCTCCTAATACTTACCGATATAGTCATACTAAAAGAGAGAAGATGAACAGAATATGAAGATAACAAAAAGGCCGCGTAGGCGGCCTTAAAGGTTAGGGTAGTGACCATCATCAAGTCGTTGTTATTTGGTCAACAGCGCTTCGAAGATGTCACTCACGCGACAACGTATTGCTACGCTAGTTGTGAGGTAACGTGTGCAACGATTTCGTCCATCGCAACCGCAGTCTTATCACCAGTGCGGCGGTTCTTATACTCGAAGTTACCTTCATCCATGCTACGGTCGCAATAACGATCGTATGTGGAATACCGATTAGCTCGATGTCAGAGAACATTACGCCTGGGCGTTCTTTACGGTCGTCGAATAGGACTTCGATGCCAGCAGCAGTCAGTTCAGCGTACAGTTTTTCAGCCGCTTCTTTAACACGCTCAGATTTGTGCATGTTCATAGGTACAATCGCTACTTGGAATGGCGCAATTGCATCTGGCCAAATAATGCCGTATTTATCGTTGTTCTGTTCAATTGCAGCAGCGACAACACGAGACACACCGATACCGTAACAACCCATCTCTAAAATGGTGTTTTTACCGTCTGGACCAAGTACGCCACAGTTCATCTTCTCAGAGTAGTTTTTGCCAAGCTGGAAGATATGACCCACTTCGATACCGCGCTTAAGTTGAAGCGTACCTTGACCGCATGGGCTAGGATCACCTTCAACAACGTTACGCAAATCTTCGACTTTTCCTAGCTCAA
The DNA here is from genome assembly GCA_000695745.1 of Vibrio madracius. Classification (GTDB taxonomy): domain Bacteria; phylum Pseudomonadota; class Gammaproteobacteria; order Enterobacterales; family Vibrionaceae; genus Vibrio; species Vibrio madracius. Next base: position 1,952 of record ASHK01000552.1, read on the forward strand.
CATCGCGGCCCCAGTTGATGCCAAAGTAGTGTTTGTCATCAATGTTAGCACCTGCTCCAAAGTCGCTCATCACTGCAACAGAGCGATCAACGATGAATGGCAGTTCAAGGCCAACCGGACCAAGAGAACCTGGGCCTGCTCCGATAGCTGCGCGAATCTCTTCTTCTGTCGCCATTTCTAACGGTGAAGCGATTTCAGCCAGTTTCTCTGCTTTGATCTCGTTAAGTTCGTGGTCACCACGAATGATTAATCCAACAAGTGGAGCATCGATCTCTTCAGAGGCTTTTACAAACAGAGTTTTGACGGTCTTTTCGATAGGGAGATCGAACTGCTCGACAAGCTCTGCGATAGTTTTAGCATTTGGTGTATCAACCAATGTCATCTCTTGAGTCGGTGCTGCTAGCTCCATTGCTGGTGCAATTGCTTCCGCTTTTTCGATGTTAGCTGCGTAATCAGACTCAGAAGAGAAGGCGATGAGATCTTCACCGCTTTCCGCTAATACGTGGAACTCGTGTGAACCGTTACCACCGATAGCACCGGTATCCGCTAATACTGGACGATAATCTAGACCCATGCGATCAAAGGCTTTGCAATAAGCGTCGTGCATCGCTTGGTAAGATTTCTCTAGACCGTCTTTGTCCATATCGAAGCTGTACGCATCCATCATCGAGAATTCACGTGCGCGCATCACACCAAAACGAGGGCGGCGTTCATCACGGAACTTAGTTTGAATCTGATAAAGGTTCAGTGGAAGCTGTTTATAAGAGCTTACTTCATTGCGAACAAGGCTAGTGATAACTTCTTCAGCCGTAGGGCTAAGAACAAACGGACGCGTGTGGCGATCAGTGAAGCGAAGTAGTTCCGCACCCATCTTTTCAGATCGACCTGTTTCTTCCCATAGTTCAAACGGCTGCACTACGGGCATCAAAGTCTCAACTGCACCTGCATTATCGATCTCTTGGCGAACGATGTTTTCGACTTTACGCAGAACACGTAGACCCGTAGGTAGCCAAGTATATAAACCTGAAGCTAGTTTACGAATCATACCTGCACGCAGCATAAGCTGGTGACTTACAACTTCTGCGTCGTTTGGTGTCTCCTTCAGAGTAGAAAGAAGATAGTTACTGGTACGCATTTATGGGTATCCGTTCATTATGTTAATAGAGAATTTGGGCAGAAGGCCCAAATCGAGTTTAGCCGCTTATGATATCAGCCAATTCACTTTCTACAAAGAGTCAATAGAAGTTACCAAGGCTTGTTGTTCGATTATTTTGAATTTTACGTTCCAATCGAAGAGCCTGACTCCGTATTCCTTATTATCAATTTTGCTTTTTTTGTAGGCTGGACGCGGATCTTGAGCAAGCACTTCCTTGATAACTTGCATTTTATCGGCGTCTTCTTTGGTTATGACCTGTAACGCTAGGTCTGAAAACGCAACGTCGATCGATTCAGGCTCTGACTCGGCATAGCCTCCAACGGCCTTGTTGATTGAATCTGAATAGGGAATATACGGTTTGATATCGACGATCGGTGTGCCATCGACGAGGTCAATACTGCCTACATCAATAAGAATTTGAGACCCTTGCTGGCGTATACCTTTTAACTCTACAGCAGACATACCAATACCGTTGGGACGAAATGTAGCGCGGCTGGCTAACACGCCAACGCGCTCGTTGCCACCCAAGCGAGGCGGTCTCACTGTAGGTTTCCAGCCTGCCGCTAGGTTTTGATCAAAGAGAAACAGTAACCAAAGGTGGGAGAACTGTTCTAGACCACGAACAGCCTCTAAACAGTTAATTTCACCTTGCAATGCAATCGTGGCTGTGGCGCTTGGCACTAATCGAGGTTGTCTTGGGACGGCGAATTTCTCTTTATAGGGAGAATGAATGATGCAATTGGCTCCAATGAGTACGTCACGAATTGAGTCCTAGTTCACATAAATCACAATCCATCATTTCAGAAGCAGAGCGTCTTTTCAATCGCCAATTAGTAGGGCTCTTTTACTCGTAATCGGTTGTCGATATTACAAAAAGGTGAATATGTCACGAGACTGTTATTTTTTGTTTTATATTTTTGTCATTATAAGTTGTTGTGTTTTTGCTATTTAGCTGGTTACTAATTGTACAAAAGTTACAATTAGCAACATTTTTGGCTTTTAATGTTAGATTCCCTCACGTAACCTGCGGCTGTTTTTTACAAAGTTGTCAGGAATTGGCATCGGCTTTGTAAAGATCGCTAGGACAAATAAAAAAGGAGGGGACAGATGAGTTCATCTGCCACAATGAAACACAACAAGCCAAAAAAGCCTCTATTTACCCGTTTTCTTGACGCGGTAGAATACTTGGGGAACCTATTACCCCACCCAATCACACTGTTTGCGATTTTCTGTGTTGCTATTTTAGTGATGTCAGGTATTGCCGGTTACTTTGATGTGGCCGTTGCAGATCCACGCCCAGAGGGCGCTGCAGGTCGTGCAGCAGACGGTATGATTAAAGTAGTGAGCCTATTGAACGCTGAAGGCTTACAACTCATCGTGACAAACTTAGTGAAAAACTTCACAGGTTTTGCGCCACTAGGTACCGTTCTGGTTGCGATGCTAGGTGTCGCTATCGCAGAGCACTCGGGCATGCTATCGGCTGCAATGCGTGGCCTTGTTATGGGCGCGTCTCAGCGCATGGTAACGGTAACCGTTGTATTTGCTGGTATTATTTCTAACACGGCTTCAGAGCTGGGTTACGTCGTACTTATCCCGTTAGCAGCAATGCTATTCCATTCTTTAGGACGTCACCCTCTAGCTGGTCTGGCAGCAGCGTTTGCTGGTGTTTCTGGTGGTTATTCAGCAAACTTATTGATTGGTACGGTTGACCCACTGCTTTCAGGCATTACTGAAACAGCAGCACAGATGATTGATCCAAACTACACCGTTGGCCCTGAGGTTAACTGGTACTTCATGTTTGTATCGACATTCTTTATTGCCATTACGGGTGCTTTCGTTACTGAGAAAATCGTTGAACCTAAGCTTGGAAAGTACAACGAGGAAGAGGCAGCAGAAGATCTATCCAATGACACCATGGGTCGCTGACTGCGGTAGAAAAGAAAGGTCTAAAAATGGCGGGTATTGCGGTACTTGTTGTTAGTGCGATCATTGCTTCTACCGTTGTCCCAGAGAACGGCGTTCTACGTACTGCGGATGGTCAGATTGCAGGTTCCCCATTCTTAAAGAGTATCGTTGCATTTATCTTTGTCTTCTTCGCAATCCCTGGTTTTGTCTACGGCAAAGTGACGGGATCAATGACGAACGATCGTGACGTTATTGATGCGATGGCGAAGTCAATGTCTTCAATGGGTATGTACATTGTGTTGGTCTTCTTTGCCGCTCAATTTGTTGCGTTTTTTAAGTGGACTAACTTTGGACAAGTATTTGCAGTTGCAGGTGCAGATTTCTTACAGACTATCGGTCTAACAGGACCTGCTCTGTTCTTTGCATTTATCCTGATGTGTGGCTTTATCAACTTGATGATCGGCTCAGCATCAGCACAGTGGGCGGTCACAGCGCCTATCTTTGTACCAATGCTGATGTTAGTCGGTTACGCTCCTGAGACTATTCAGGCTGCTTATCGTATCGGTGATTCAACCACCAACATCATCACACCGATGATGAGCTATTTCGGTCTTATTTTGGCAGTCGCAACACGCTACATGAAGAACCTAGGGATTGGTACGCTGATCGCCACTATGTTGCCGTACTCGATCTGTTTCTTGGTAGGCTGGAGTTTGCTGTTCTACATTTGGGTATTCCTACTAGGACTACCAGTTGGTCCAGGCGCAGCAACGTTCTATACGCCT
>ASHK01000553.1 GCA_000695745.1 Vibrio madracius
TAATGGAGTTGAAGAGATTGCTCTCTGACATATTGGTCAGTTCGGCGGCGACTTCTCCGGTGAGGCGATATCTCAAATAATCATGAGACATTAGCACAGCACCAATATTGCGGTAACGCTCAGCATCATTGTCTTTGATCCAGCGAAGAATGGACACTGGATGTCCTGTCCAAAGCGTTTGCAAAGTCATTGGGTAAATGGTGTCGGCAATGCCTTGATCTAACCAATGTTTGACAATCGGTAACGAGCGCGAATCGGAAGACATGATGCCATAGCCTAAGTTTTCTCCTTGCTTGTCTAGCAGATACACGCCTTTGCCTTGCGCAGAAATACTTAGTCCTTTGATACGGTTTGGATCAACGTCAGTGGTTGCTAACAATTGCCGAATGACGTCAACTGCGTTTTGCCACAGCGCATCCAAATCACGCTCTACCCAACCTTGTTGATCGTTGATGACGCTTGCTGAAACGCGAGCGAGCCCACATTGGGTGCCTCTAGCGTCAAATAACGCGGCTTTCATAAAGGTGCCGCCAGAATCAATACCGATGTAATAGTTCATTATTTGGCTTCCAGTAGGTCGTTATGAATCTTCACCACAAGTTTCCTTACTGGCTGGTCATCATCATTTTGGATATTGGTAATGTGCACGATATTGGGTGTGAACAAGTAAAACTGGTTTGGGGTCGCGTGAATGAAGTTCAGAGCAATGCCATCGTGGTTGTAGAATTGCAGATCTCTTTGTTGCAAATAGGGCTCTGCGTTTGTGTGTTTTCCCGTATCGATTGACCAGGCCATGGTCTCGCTACCCTCTAAGACGATTTGCAAATCAGAATGATATTTATGAACTTCAGGTTTTGAAGTTCGCCAACGGTTCTTTGCTGTACTCCAGTACAACAAACCACGCTTTATCAGAGTCAAAACCAGGCAGCTCGTGACGACCTAAGGAGAGAGAGGCGTGATCTAGGCCATTTAAGTATTCCAAGACGTTTTGGATAACGACAGGATACGACTTGGTTATTGAAGAGGTTTGAGTGTTTCCAACTAACATAAAGTTCTCGATTTTTATTAATGAGTATTGAGAAAAAGTTGCCCTAATAGCTGTGCCAAACCCTGCTTATCGTCATTGGTTTTTTTGGTGATAAGGTCGGCGGTGCTTTTCACTGTGTCGTCAGCGTTTTGCATGGCGATACCCATGCCCACGGCTTTCAACATCGAGATATCGTTGTGGTTGTCGCCAACGGCCACACACTCTTCCAGTGCGATATTCAATGGCTGTACATACTGACGTAGGGCGTTACCTTTACTGTTGCCCGTTGCGGCAAAATCGACTCTGTCAATCCAAGAGCGTTCGCCGTTGAAGTGGTTTTTGATAAACGGTAGTGCTGCAAAACGATCCACTTCCCCCTCGACGACAAATTTCCATACGTACTCTGAGCGTTGCGCTTCTAGTTGAAAGTCATCCACTTTTTGAATGTTTGGCCGACAGTTTTCTGGAAAGGTTTGTGACCAAGTCAACAGGGCTTCCATATAGTTAATAGGACGTGCACGGGAGTAGAGCATGGCATCGCGAACATACATCACCATTTTTAGGTCATGGGCTTGAGAAAGGGTGATGAACTGATCTGCCTTGTCTTTATCGATGGCGTTTTCCTGAATGACTACGTCATTTTGGTAATCGAATATATAGGTCCCGTTACAACAAATGATTGGCGTCGATAGGCCAAGTTGGTCGTAGTACGGTTTGGCCGCAACATGGTGGCGGCCTGTGACGATCACCACATGAGTATTGACGGCGATACTTTGAATCGTATCGATCAACGCTTGGCTGATAGTGTGTTTGGAATCGAGCACGGTACCGTCAAGATCTAACGCCAATAATTTGTACATAGGGGTGTCCTTATTTCTGACCGTAGTACGAGTTCTTACCGTGTTTTCGGTTGTAATGTTTATCGAGTAACTCCGGTTGAATGGACACCTCTGGGCTGATAGCACGTGTAGCCGTTGCCATGGCGGCAATTTCTTCCATCACCACCGCATTGTGCACGGCATCTGAGCCATTTTTTCCCCAAGTGAAGGGGCATGACCGGCGATAATCGCACCAGGCATTGCTTGAGGGTCAATGTCTCGCTGGTTAAATTCTTCAATGATGACGAGTCCGGTGTTTTTCTCATAATCCGTCTCGATTTCCTCTTTGCTCAGCAAGCGTGTGCAAGGGACATCGCCATAAAAGTAGTCGGCATGCGTGGTGCCGAGTGCAGGGATATCCCGGCCCGCTTGCGCCCAGATCGTTGCATTACGTGAGTGGGTATGAACGATACCGCCAATAGTGGGAAACGCTTTGTACAACTCAATGTGTGTTGGCGTATCGCTGGAAGGGTTGAGAGTACCTTCAATACGATGACCGTCTAAGTCGACGACGACAATGTCATTGACGGTCATCACGTCGTATTCCACGCCTGATGGTTTGATTGCAATCACGCCAAGTTCACGATCAATTTCTGATACGTTGCCCCATGTGAACGTGACAAGACCATATTTTGGAAGTTGCAAGTTTGCCGCGAGTACGCGTTGTTTTAATTCTTGATACATAAGTCAATGGCCGATATTTTTGTTTCAGAAAGAAATAACAGGGATTGCCTAGGTGAGTTCTAGGCAATCCTGATGGCGGTTATTTAGCGGCAACCTTGATCTTGTTGATCATGGCGTCACCATTCTGCTCGATATACGCATTCCAAACCGGTTGGATAGCTTGTTGGAATGCAGCGCCGTCAACGTCACGGTTTACTTGCATGCCTGTGCTTCAAG
>ASHK01000554.1 GCA_000695745.1 Vibrio madracius
GCCCCGTTGCCACAGCTATCGTCAAGGCCGTTCAAAAAGAAGCCGTCAATAATCCAGGCAAACTATCATTAACCGATCTCGCTAACTACCAAGTAAAGAATCGACAAGCGGTCTGCGCCCCCTACAAGCAATACGATGTTTGCGGGATGGGCCCTCCAAGCAGCGGCGCGCTTACACTTGGCCAGATTCTGATGCTAACCGAACCGTTCAAATTAAATGAACTTGGAAGTAATAATCCTACCAGCTGGCAAATATTAGCAGACGCATCAAGACTCGCGTTTGCGGATCGCGGTCTGTATATGGCCGATAGTGACTTCTTTGACGTGCCCGTTGAAGGACTGCTAAATCCAGAGTATATCTCTGCGAGAAGCAAGCTCATTACGCCAAACGAGGCACTGCAAACAGTCTCCGCTGGTACCCCTCCAATGAAAACAACGGCACAGCTCGCTCAAGATAAGGCCATTGAGCTTCCGTCGACAACCCACTTCAATATTGTCGATTCACAAGGCAATGTCATTTCTATGACCTCTTCTATTGAAAACGTGTTTGGATCGCGCCTGATGGCGGCAGGATTCTTGTTAAACAACGAGCTCACCGACTTTTCGTTTGTCGCTAATAAAGACGGTAAACCGGTGGCAAACCGCGTAGAAGCCAATAAACGACCACGTTCGTCGATGGCACCGACTATCGTCATGCAAGACAACAAACCATACTTGGCTATCGGCTCGCCCGGCGGCAGCCGAATTATTGGCTACGTGGCACAAAGTATCATTGCTCACATAGACTGGGGAATGGACATCCAACAAGCTATCGATCAACCGCGAATGATAAATCGCTTTGGTACTATGGATGTGGAAATTAATACACCATTAGCGGACTATGCGCAGCAATTCGAGGCCATGGGTTATAGCGTTGATAAGAGAGATCTTAACTCTGGTCTGCACGCGATACGGATTACTGATGCTGGATTAGAGGGCGCAGCTGATCCAAGCGCGAAGGCGTTGCGATCGGTAAATAAACTGCGAGCTAACTTTGGCCTAAATCTTCTATGTGTAGTTGTAATTTAGGCCAATGTTCTAACCATCGTTTTTGATTCACTCGATTCATAAACTGTTGGTAATCGCGTTTATTGTTATAGCTCACTTTTCCTGCAAATAACGACGTCAACTCAAAACCGTGAATCACCTCCAGCTGATTGTCTTTTAATAAACGGACTGCAACTGCGGTTTCCTTCTCGGGCCAATAGGTCATGGCATCTTGCAAGCTCTGATACGCTTCATCGCCATTCCTAACATGCATTCGTGCTTGATTCTTTACCTGCCAACGGTAATTAGGGTGTCGATTTGACAGTGCATTCTCGATGAAGCGTTCTTTAACTTGGCCCTTATCGTTGGTATTAAAGTAAATCACATCAATGTCATTGAATGGCGTCGCCAAATGATACTGATGTAATGAATCCCAAACTAAATTTCGTATAAAGCCCGCAGCGACATAAAGTTTACAAGATGGCTCGCTCAGTGCTCTGACAGACTCCAGTAATGTTAGCCGCTGGTTATCCTGACGAAGTAACGCAACTAACTGAGATAAATGTTCATTGGATTGACAGCTCACTAAGCGTTCTCCCTCGCTCCACCTTCCTTAAAAAACGCAAGTTCATTGATTTGAATCAATTTATTAATTCAATATTGGTTCTATGTTGTAATAGTGTTAAGCACAAGGAGGTAAACATGATGGAATTAAAAAAAGATCCCCGTTGTTACACTGACGTATGCATTGATGGAAAGTGGTTTCATCACGACCATTGTACCGATACCGCTTATATGCTTTGGGGAGGCAGTTCTCCGCAACTMMAACTCGCGAGAACACCTAACACCGAAGACGAACTGATCGGCCTTCTAAAACAGGCACGATATAAATAACCCATGATGCTGGTTAACCTTTCTATTGTTTACCAGCATCGAAAAGTAAGTTCCCAACCAAACTGCAATAATGACTCCAGAAAGCTAACCTCATTCAATGTCGGTTACTATCAACAGTTTCTTCCAGAAAAGTCCCCATTATAAGCCACCAGCCAAGTCAAGAAAGTTGCCTGTAGAATAGGACGATTTCTCTGATGCAAGCCAGTAGATCGCTTCTGCGACCTCTTCTGGCTGACCACCTCTGCCCAGTGGTAGGATCGATTTAAGTCTATCTACTCGCCCCGGCTCCCCACCATCACTGTGCATCTGAGTATAAATCAGACCCGGACGAACACAGTTCACACGAATACCTTCTGATGCCACTTCCAGTGATAAGCCCTTAGTCAGCGTATCAATGGCACCTTTTGACGCAGCATAATCAATATACTCATTTGGCGAACCTGAACGCGCGGCACCGGATGACACATTTACTATGCTCCCACCGCGACCTCCATGGCGCGTCGACATCCGCTTAACGGCTTCTCTTGCGCAGAGAAAATAACTGGTAACATTGGTCGTTAGAATCGTGTTGATTCTCTCTGCTGACATGGCCTCTAGCCGTGTCTGCGGCTTTAAAATACCAGCGTTATTTACCAGTACCGACAATGCGCCCAGTTCACGGTCGATAGTCGAGAATAAGCGTACAACCTCTTTCTCATCAGACGCATCAGCTTGTACAGTGATACACCGCCCACCTTGTGCTTGTATACGCTCTGCAAGTGCCGAAGCAGCCTCTTCGTCAGACCGATAGTTAATACATACCGAATAACCCTTTTGAGCAAAAAGCGTCGCAGTAGCGGCGCCAATCCCACGGCCAGCTCCGGTGATCAATACTGTTTTGCTATTATCCATACGGCTAAATCCTGACTTCCTATCTCTTGGCATCTATCACCATAACACATCAAGGGAATGGCACTCAGATATATCACCAAACCAGATATATCACCAAACATAGGCGCAGACTGCCTTAGCCTTGATTTTGCGGGGCTCGTTCGTTCGAGATATTCGGGTATCCACCCCTACCTCATAACAACCCCCTATCACAAAACATAGTGTCGACGACGCCACTAAAAACCAATGATTGCAGTCAATTGCAACTAAATGCGTCGATATTTCTGTAGAACCACGTTATGTATATTTCCCGATAGGTTGATGTTTTTCTTCTCGTTTGCAAGCAGCCTAAGCGAGCTTGTTTTTACCCGCTTAGTTATCTTCCTGTGTAAAACTTAATCTCAAACGGAGTGAGCCAACCACTTACACGGCTCTAGACTCATGTCGCTGAAATTAGCAGTAAATGACGATGGCAAAGGACTACAAGCATAGACACCAAATGTCACTGGCGTTTCAGTGGCTAACGGTGGATTAGCTCTTCCCATATCAGCCTTGGTCTCGCCCAATTGATGAAGGTGGAAAATTCGCATTTGATTAAACGATTGTCCATCAAACGACGATTCAATAAGGAAATCTGGGCCACGGCGACTGAGTCGATACCAAATCTCATTTGGCAATGGAATATCGGATGTGGCCCAGTCTGAATAGCCTAGGTTTGTCACCACGCTGCCTAGCCTGGAATATTGTGCATTCTCATACTCAATTGAGGCTTTAAACCAGTTT
>ASHK01000555.1 GCA_000695745.1 Vibrio madracius
TTTGCAAACATTAATGTCGGTGCAAACACGACTTCAACAAGGTGAAATGCCAGCGCAGCAAATTGTTGAGGGTGTGATGTTGGCCGTCGCAGGTGTGCTACTACTCACTCCTGGTTTTATGACTGATGCCTTGGGCATGTTAGTGCTGTTGCCGGCCCCACGAGCGGCGATTGCCAAATACTTAATGAGTAAAATGGTCGTTAAAACGATGTCTGGTGGTGGATTCCATCAAGGCGGCTTTCAAGGGCATGACCCTTTTCAGCAAAATCCTTTCGATAAACACCAAGATGGACATACTTTCGAAGGTGAATATGAACGTAAGGATGACGATGACCGCAACAAATTAAACTAACACGATGTTTAAACGATTTAAGCTGACCAAGCGCCGCTGGAATAACGTATTAATCATCGCTATCTCGGTATTTATGTTGTTGATGGCGGCGCCGAATCTCATTAAGCAGTACCTTCTTGAGCAAAAGGTAGCCCCTAAGACATTAACCGGTTATGTGTTAGACCCGAATGCGCAGCCCATTGAAATTAACTATGCGGGCATTCAATTCTATTTTGATGACGACACTTGGCATGCCATCCCAGAAAAATGGACACCAGAAGCGGCCAACGTTATTCAACGCTGGCAACAGATTCATGGAACGCCAGTGGATGAAGCGACCTACGCCAAACTGCAACCTGCATTGGAAAGCCCAATGACGGTAGAGGTATGGTATCAAGAGAAAGAAGAGCCTCAACGTATCACCGCCTATTCACTGAAAAAGTTCTGGCTTTTGAATACTTACGATGAAAATTGGGTTGCAGTCAGTTTTGAAGCCAGTAGTCTAATACCTACCGAAGACAACTAACAAAGAGCTCTTATGCCAGAGTTACCCGAAGTAGAAGTGTCTCGTCTTGGGATCAGCCCACACTTATTAGATGAGACCATCAAAGAAATTGTCGTGCGCAGCGACAACTGCGCTGGTTGATCCCGGAAGAAATTCATCAGTTACACGGACAAGCGATCACTTCTATTCGTCGTCGAGCAAAGTATTTATTGATTGAGACGGAAGCAGGAACGGCGATCGTTCACTTGGGAATGTCTGGTAGCCTACGCGTTCTTGAAAACCACCACCTGCAGACAAACATGACCACGTTGACCTAGTGTTGAGTAACGGCAAAGTGATGCGTTACAACGACCCACGCCGTTTTGGTGCTTGGCTTTGGTGCCCTCCCGGAGCGTCCCACGAGCTGTTGGCAAATTGTGGTCCAGAGCCACTAACAGAAGAGTTTTGTGCCGATTGGATGTTAGAACGAGCAAAGAACAAACGTGTGGCGGTAAAAACCTTCATTATGAATAATGCGAATGTTGTGGGAGTCGGCAATATCTACGCGTGTGAGTCATTGTTCAGTGCTGGAATTCACCCAACAACACCCGCTTATAAAGTCACGTTAACTCAGTGGCAACGGCTGGTTGCAGAAATAAAGCGAGTATTAGCGCAGGCGATTGCACAAGGTGGTACGACGTTAAAAGACTTTTCGCAATCGGATGGTAAACCTGGTTACTTTGCTCAAGAGTTACAAGTATATGGGCGTGCTAATCAACCGTGTCAACAATGCACAGAGCCGATAGAGCAAATGAAAATCGGACAAAGAAATACGTTCTTTTGTTCCCATTGCCAACAGTGATACGGTGTCTCGTTATCAAAAAAGAAGCGCTTGCCTTGGCAAGCGCTTCTTTTTGGGTAAGGCTTTACGAACTAGATATTATCGTAGATACGAACACCATCACGCTGGGTTTCTAGCAGGTATAAGTTCCACATATATTGTTCGGGTCTATCTCGTAGCAAATCTTCAATCGCTTTGTTCATCGCTCGTGCATCTTGCTCTTCATCGCCCGTCGGGAAGTTGTCGATAGCGGGCAAAATATGCACCTCATATTTGCTGGTTTTATCGTTATAGGCTGGCAGCACTGGGACGACTTTCGCTCGTGATAATCGAGACATTTTGCCAAAACCTTTTAACGTGGCTTTTTCGGTGGCAAAGAAAGGCACAAATACCGAGTTCTGCGGACCGTGATCCTCATCAGGGAGCCAATATCCGATATAACCATCTTTAATCGAGCGCACGAAGGGTTTTACACCGGCACTACGAGCGAAGATACGACCACCATATTGCATACGCTGCACATGCATCAGCCAGTCACCAATGGGGTTGTTTTGTGGTTTCATGATCGTTGCTACTTTATAGCCTTGTGCTGCGAGCATTACCGCTGGGTAATCTACCGCCCATGCGTGTGGTGCCAAGATGATCACATTTTCGCCGGCATCGAGCAGTGGCATCAGATTTTCTTCACCGATCATGATGCCACGTTTTTGATTGTGTTTAGTGGAACGAATCAAAAACTCTGAATAGCCCAACAAGTATTGACCTGCTTTAGCGAAGGTCTCTTCGACAATATGTTGTATCTCTTGCTCAGACTTTTCTGGAAACACTTTTGTAGATTAAGGCGCGTGCGTCTTACAACACGGCCATTCTTGCCAACGATAATACCCGAGATATAACGAGCGAATTTATCGCGTGGTTTAGCAGGTACAAAAGCCAATAAAACGGCAAACAGAATGCCGAGCCACGTTCCCCAATGTTTAGGGTGTAAAAACGCCCATTGAAATGTTGGGTTATAGAGGTTTTTGTCTATATTTTCTTGATTACTCATAAGGCTTCGCAGTTAAAGATAGCGTGAGTTAGTTTGAGTCTCATCTGGCACTGACTTAAATCGTTTATGCATCCACAGCCATTGTTCAGGTGCTCTTAGGATAATTTGCTCTACATATCGATTCATTAGTGCTGCAGCGGCCACTTCATCCTTTTGAGGATATTCATCTTCAATAGATTGGTTCGCTATGATTTCATACTGACCATTGTCATTCCTAAATCCAGAACCAGGTACGATAGCGCATTTACTGGTATAAGCCAAAATACTGGTACCAGTTGTTGTACAGGTTCTTGACGG
>ASHK01000556.1 GCA_000695745.1 Vibrio madracius
GCCAGTGTTGGAACTTGGTTGGGGATGGTACGAAAAACAGCGGAGCACCCGCGCGACTGGTTAAATGCATTAACACGGAAACGACCGATATCTGGAACATCAAATGAGAAATCGATTTCGAGATGCTCCTCGTATTCGCCGCGCTGCTTATCATTCATAATGTCAAAAATTAATTTATGGACCTCAGAATGCTCAAGGGCAGGAATACCAAGCTTTCTTACTTCACCATCAATGCGTACCATAGGTGGGACACCTGCAGAAAGGTGTAGATCTGAAGCGTTATGCTTTACACTAAAGTCTAGTAACTCGGTGATATCCATTCATTTTCCTTATAATTTGTAAGCTATGACTAGTATTCAACAAAATATCGAACTAATCACCTCCCAAATTGCACAGGCTGAGCAAAAGTGCGGGAGAGCGCAAGGTGATGTGCAATTGCTCGCGGTCAGTAAAACTAAGCCTGTGGAGGCAATTTTAGACGCATGTCAGGCAGGTCAACGTCTTTTTGGCGAAAACTATGTTCAGGAGGGGGTATCTAAAGTAGCCTATTTTAATGAACACCATAGTGATATCGAAATTGAATGGCACTTTATTGGCCCTATTCAATCGAATAAAACACGACCGGTCGCAGAGCACTTTGATTGGGTTCATACCGTAGATCGTGCCAAGATAGCCCAACGACTTAGTGATCAGCGCCCTGAAGGTATGACGCCAATTCAAGTGTTGATCCAGGTAAATACCAGCAGCGAAGAGAGTAAGTCTGGTGTTAACAGTCAGCAAGTTTTAGAGCTTGCCCAATTGATTTCTTCATTGCCCAACCTCACGTTAAGAGGAGTAATGTCAATTCCAGAAAATGTCAGTGACTATCAATCTCAGCTTAATGCCTTTAAAGCACTGGCAGAGGTCAAAAACTTACTGGCAGAAAAGTACCCTCAAGTCGATACGCTATCGATGGGTATGAGTGGCGATATGGAAGCAGCGATAGAAGCTGGAAGTACCATAGTTCGAATTGGAACGGCTATCTTTGGTGCGAGAAATTACAGCAACAAAGCGTAACACATAAGAGAGTGACGCAAAGTACCTCTAATTTAGGATAGGGTTAATGGAACAAAGAAAGATCGCATTCATTGGTGCGGGCAATATGACTCGCTCCATCGTCGCGGGATTGGTGGCCAGTGGCTACCGTCCAGATTGTATTACTGCGACAAATCCTAGCGAAGCAAAGTTAGTTGCTTTGCAACAGGCTTATGATATTCAAGTGACGACGAACAATACTGAGGCAGCACAACAAGCCGATGTGATTGTGATGGCTGTGAAACCTCAATTAATGGAACAAGTGGCTAAACCACTTCAGTCGATTGATTTTCAGGGCAAACTTGTCATTTCAATTGCGGCTGGAATTTCAATAGAGCGTCTGCAACAAATGTTTGCCAGCCCACTAAATCTGATTCGAGTAATGCCGAATACCCCTTCTTTATTAGGTGAGGGGATGAGTGGTCTATTTGCTTCCCCAATCACACCAGTTAGTGATAAAACCTATGCAGGTGAGCTGATGCAGGCTGTTGGTAAAGTTTGTTGGGTTGAACAAGAATCCGGCATCAATGACATTATCGCTGCCGCAGGTAGTGCTCCAGCGTACTTTTTCCTATTCATGGAAGCGATTCAGCAACAGGCGATAGCAAGTGGCTTTGATGAAGACACTGCTCGATTGCTGGTGCAACAAACCGCATTAGGCGCAGCTAAAATGGTTGATGAAAATCCAGATACTGATTTAGCCACTCTGCGCCAGCAGGTCACCTCTAAAGGAGGGACGACGGCAGAAGCGGTT
>ASHK01000557.1 GCA_000695745.1 Vibrio madracius
GCGGAAAACCTTGATGTGACTAATTCCGAGTGTAGCGATCATTGGAATATCGCGAGCGGTTAAACGCGCTCCTTGTTTTAATACAACATCGTTGACCTTAATATCATCACCAGTAGGGCGGATATTCATATTAGGTCGTGGAGAGTGCTGATTAAACGTAATGTTATCGCCATCGACTATCGTGTTTTCTTGCATGATGACCGCATCACAACCTCAGGGATTTTTGCCCAGTCATAATTCTAACGGTGGTCATCGCAGGCCAATCACCTTCAAATGGTGCACCAGCGAATGACTTACCAATCATCGGTAAGGTTGTGTTTTGCTCTAAATCACTGAGGCGAATGGCATAACCGTCCATTGCAGAGTTATCAAATGGCGGGACGTTAATTGGAGAAAGAATATCTTCTGCCAACACATATCCTAGTGCATCAGGTAATGGCAGCGTGAGAGTCTCGGTAACAGGAGTAATTGGAGTGAGCATTTTATCCAATGCTTCTTCTATAGGCATCAAGCCTGGTGCGTCGCAGCAACCCATAAGATAAGCCATCCTAATTGATTCAGTGGAACTAATTTAATTCAATAAAGTCTTCGGAATGTAACACATTTTTACGGGGGAAAGGCTTACTCCTATGGATAAAATAGCCAAAAACATGCTTCAAATCATAGTGACTACAAAGCAATACAGAATTTGTGGGTGTAATTGATGAAAATTCCGAGTATCCTTGTGCCCCCTTACGGGAGTTAGTGCGAGGAAGTAAGATGTCAGGATTAAGTGAATCAGCAAAATTGGTCAAAGCCGCGTTATCGGAACGAGGTCTTGAAACGCCTATGCTGCCAAATGAAGTCAGCCGTGAAGAAAAGAAAGAGCGTATTGAACATCACATGCGCGAGATTCTTACGTTGTTACAACTTGATCTAGAAGACGACAGTTTAATAGAAACACCTCATCGCATTGCAAAGATGTATGTCGATGAAATTTTCTCAGGTCTTGATTACAAAAACTTCCCTAAAATTACCGTCATCGAAAATAAGATGGATGTCAGCGAAATGGTTCGCGTCAAAGACATCACAGTGACCAGTACTTGTGAGCATCACTTGGTGACTATCGATGGCAAAGCAGCGGTTGCGTATATCCCACGTGGAAAGATTATTGGTCTGTCTAAAATCAATCGTATCGTAAGGTTCTTCGCACAACGTCCTCAAGTTCAAGAACGTATGACACAACAGATTCTAGTCGCGTTACAAGCATTGCTAGAGACGGATGATGTCGCGGTTACCATTGATGCTGTTCACTATTGTGTTAAGTCTAGAGGTGTGATGGACGCTACCAGTGAAACGACAACGACAGCGTTAGGGGGAATCTTTAAATCAATTCCAGCGACGCGCCATGAGTTTTTACACGGCTTACGTTAATCCTTTCTGGAATACGCGTCACATATTAGCTTGTAGCGCCCTCCAATAAGGAGGGCGTTGTTGTTTTACAAAGCTTTCTTACCGATCAAGCCAATGATATGCTTACCAATAGTAATGAGTTTTAAATCTGGATTGATTGGACAGATGGAAAGGATAAAAAGAACCTACGAGTATGCTGCGCCAAATATTACACTTGTCGCGTGGATGGGGATTTTGGCTTTTCCATTCTATTATGTAGTCTGGACGTATGTATTCCCTCAGCCTTATGAAAGTGAGGTTTTAAGAACCGTCGGCTCAATCATGCTGATTGGATTGATCGTATTACGGGCTTTTTCAGAGAAAACTAAACGATTCCTGCCATATTACTACCTAGTGGCCATTGGTTTTACTTTGCCGTTTTTCTTTTGCTACATGATGTTGATGAATAATTGGGCGACAGTTTGGGTTATGTCGTTTATGTCATCGATTTTCCTGCATATACTGCTTATTTATGATACGAGAATCATGGTCGTGCAGGCGGTCATATCTGTCCTATCTGCCATTGTACTTGCTTATTTTATGGGCGGACAAGGGATCTATATGGAGCAAAGCCTAACGTATCTACCGATATTTGGTTTTACCTATATCTTCGGCAGCCTATTCTTCTTCCGTAACCAGAATGAACATGAGTCCAAGTTCGCTATAGCCAAATCGTTTGGTGCTGGCATTGCGCATGAAATGAGAAACCCGCTTAGTGCTATGTATTCGTCGCTAGAAGTTATGCGAGCCATTATCCCTAACAAGAGCGCTATCTTCCGTAACTCTCACCAGTTGAATACCGAAGAGCTTCAACGTCTGAATGAAATCATCGATGACTCGATGAAGACCATCATGAATGGTAATGAGACCATTGATTTATTACTGACTTCTATCGACCAAAGTCGAGTCTCGACATCAACCTTTTGCCGCAATGATGGTAAAGCGGTAATAGAGAATGCAATCAGAACGTTTGCTATAAGACCGCGCTTGATGCAAAAGCAGTGTCGGTGAATATTTCGAATAGTTTTGATTATTTTGGTAGTGACACCTTATTAAAATATGTTCTGTTCAATTTGCTGAAAAACTCATTTCGTCACAGAGGGGCGCAAAAGTTTTCAATTACCATTGATGCTCAAAGCTTAGATGACTGTAATGTTGTTATTTTTAGAGATACAGGGAAAGGCATAGAAGAGCCATTACTTCCTTATATTTTTGAAGATTTTTACACGACGGGCAAATCTGGTTCTTATGGGTTAGGGTTGGCGTTTTGTAAAAAGGTGATGCGTTCCTTTGGCGGCAAGATTGTGTGTCAATCTGAGTTCGGAGCTTGGACAGAGTTTAAATTAATATTTCCTAAATATGAGTCGGCTGAAGTGGCACAAATAAAAAGTGAACTGGTTAAAGATAAGTCAATATTGTTTATTGGCGAATCATCAAGCATGTTGGATCTAGTCAAGAGTGCTCAGTATCACCGAGAATTTAGGCTAACGGTCGAGGATATTCGAGCCGCAAGCCTCGGGAAGAATACAGTTTTGAGTATAGCCTGATCATAATCGATGGGAATTTATCCAGAGAAGGGTGGATCTATCTCTCTAATCTAGAGGCAAAACTAGAATTTACCGAAGCAAGGATTGTCTTGGTTCACTCGGCCAATGATCAACGGAATCTCTACTTTAAGCGATACCTCAACGTTGAATTGATGGATTATGATGTGTTTACTTCTGATATCAGAGACACATTGGATAAACTGTTCTTCAGAGAAGTGGAAGAGCTACCATCAGTGCGACCATATAACACGATCTCTTCAACTAAAACTGTACTTTTAGTTGACGACAACCATTCGCTTCGCACTATCACAAGTATCATGTTAGAGAAAGAAGGTTTGGTAGTGCTACAAGCGAGTAATGGTGAAGACGCAATCAAAGCCTTAGATGAAGAGAGCGTAGATTTGGTGATTATGGATATCGAAATGCCAATTTTGGATGGCATTGACAGCAGACCAAATTCGAAGCTCCGGGAAAAAGTATAGTACCGTTCCTATCATTGCTTTTACCGGTGATGCAAACCCTGCAACTCGCGAAAGAATTAAGCAATCAGGAATGGACGACCTGTTAATTAAACCAACCCCTAAAGACGAGTTGGTGGATAAAGTAGCGTCTTGGATATAGAGGCAGGATCTCAAGTTGGTGTTTTGAAATCCTGCATCTAGAGTGACAATTATAAGAAATAGAATTTCTTTTGTTTTCCGTTGCTTCTTTGCAAGCTTGTACGACACGGTCTAGCTCGTCGAAAGTATGCTCTGAAGTGACGGAGAACCGGATGATGTTCTTTCCTTTTGGTGTTGCCGGTGTACAGAAGATCGAGCCAAAAACCCCTTTACTCTCCAAGAAGTCTCTGACAATCTCAGTATTTTCAGCATCTCCAGTTTCTAACGCGATAATTTGGGATTCGCTTCTGATAGATAACCCTAAATTACGCAATTGGTTTCTTAAGTAATCACTGTTGGTAAATAGTCGGCTTCGTGCTTGGTCTGCGTTTTTAATTACATCCACAGTAGCACTTAATCTCTCAGTTTCATAAGGTAGTAGCATTGAACTGAAAATGGCAGGAAATGCCACAAATGGTAAGCAATGAGCCGTCTTCTTATTGGATAAGATAGCACCTGCGCGATAGGCAAATGTTTTAGCCAAGCTGACAGTGATATAATCAACATGCTCTGTTAAACCTAGTTCGGCGACAAGACCTGCACCCTTTGGACGTGTGTCCA
>ASHK01000558.1 GCA_000695745.1 Vibrio madracius
TAAAGCAAGTTATGTCCGTAATGTGTAGCCCTGATATTGATGCGTTGTATCAATACTACAAATCACATCCAGACCTAACGCATTCATAATAACTATCTGATTGATTTAACGTATTGTCGCTTCATGTAAAACCTACCAGCTGCTGACAGACCGTTAACTCGACAATCGCGAATACATAGACAATGACCTGAGAACACACATCTCTTAGGTCATTCATGAACAAAAAACTCTCCCCAAAAGCGCCATTACTCATCTTATTTTTGAGCGTTTTGTCCTCCCCTACCTTTGCTGATCCTTGGCATAAACACTTCGACAAACCGTGGAAAAAGCACAAACATCATAAGAAAGAAGTTCACATTGTACACCACTATGAGCCACATAGATTGCCGGACTCCGCCGTTATGCTTGCCATCGCAGGCGTTACCTATGCGTTGATTGATGGTCACTATTACAAAAAAGACAAGCACAAATACATTATCGTAGAGAAGCCACCAAACAGGCGTTATCGACTAGGACAAATGGTGAAAAAGCTCCCTGAAGGGGCAACAGCAGTAAATAAAAGAGGACAACAGTACTTTGTTTCGAGAGGAAATTGGTTTCTTGCCGTGGGCAATGGTGAGTACGTTGTGGTTGAGCCATAGCTCTTAAAGAAGGGGGGGACTTAGGCGATACTCACATGAACTGCTATAGGGAGTATCGCTTACTTTTCAAATCCTTGAAAGGCTGGTTACATAACCCAAGTTAGGCTTAGTAACAAAACTACAGCTGAAGTCGCAAGATACATAGTTAGGATAGTTGCGATCTCACCTAGAGTAGAAGTTGAAGATTTTGATGCTTTCTCTACTTCTGTAGTTTTCTCAGTGTCCAATGTTGATAGAAGTGCTGCGTTCATTTTCTCTACCTTGTGTAATAACATTTCAAAAGACAGAGCGAATTTTACTCATTTCGTGACGAAGGTCAAATGTTTTAAGTAATTTAATTACAAATATTTTTATGGATTCTTGATTAGTTTATCTAATCCACATCGATAAACTTTGTGAATTTTATTAAACCTTAAAAGCGCCGCGTAAGGCTCGAGATAAACTGACGCTTTTTGCTTCCATTCTGACCGTACTCCATAGAAATCGACCAATCTCGATTGAAATTGTAGTTAGCTCCTATCAACCCCAGCCACTTGTCGATATTCTCTTGTTCAACTTGATAGTCAATAGATTCACTGCTTCCTGGGATTGGTTGTGAACCCGAAATGGTCAAACGACTATCCAAATAACGTTGCCCCTGCATAAATAGCAATAGATTGAGTACCTTGAAGCGGAATTTGTTTACCGATACGAGGAGAAATATTGAGAACAAACCCTTCAGCATCACTACGACGCATATCGGCATAAGAAGCAGAGATGGGTACTGTAAAGAAATAATCCTTCCAGCCGGATGCTAGAATAGCCCCTACGGTGTAATTGGTTCCACTTAGATCAGCGACAACTGGCACTGTAACAGCCTTATCTTCGACCCTACTGCAAATAGGTTTATTAATCAGCCTAGAGCAATCTATACCGGATTGATTGATAAAATTATTACCATCAATGGTAAATTGAATATCCGCTTCCCCACTTATTTTACCGACCGTTGCGAAGACATTCATAAATGGAAATACCCAGGCGTCCAATTTTAACTGAGGCGTTTGTGTATGACTGGTATTATTATCGAATGAAACAAAATCAATCGGTACTTTGTTCGAGCCTCGAAAACCTACAGATAGGTTGTTTAACTGCATTTGTTGGAATGTATCAGCATAAACCACACTGATGCCAAGTGGCTTCGGCAAGCTAAATCCTCTATTAATAACATCCTGTGCATAGAAAGGGAGTACTCGATCCCACTTTTTCGGGACAGTATCGTTCGCAGCAGTGGGCTCTTTGTTGGCGACTCGGCTTTCTCCAAGTCCTGTCGCTGTTAAATCATAGTTGACCGAGACCGAGACCACTTTCGCACTTCCAACAGCGCCGCCACCTGAACTAGAAATAAGATAGATAGGGACCTCTTCGTCTCTACCCGCTAAGCTCATACTGCTAAACTGACCATCTTCACCTAAAACCACTCTGCTCCGACTGATGTTCCCAAGAGCCACTGCGATATTCCTTTAATGTCGATGCATCATTGAAAATGGCTAAAGCTTGAATCGTGCCCAAAGATAGACCAGCGCCCACTTCGTATCGGTTAACGTCAATATAGGTAACAGAGCCATCTCGTTGATCGTAGATAGCACCCACACCAGAACCACCACCTAAAACCGGGATTTTAACATTTGACATTGAGACGGCAGCATAGCCATCCGCATAGGCAAGTTGAGCTGGCAGTTCGGGGTAACGCTCACTAAGCTGGCTAATCAGTGCATCGGATGTAGAATTAATCTCATCACGGGCCGCTTGGCGCTGTTCTGTAGGAATGGAAGAGCTACAACCTGTCAGTGTCAATACACCTAATGCCACAATGTATGGGTATTTACTGTGCATAGCGAACCTCACATGAAAAGGAAAGCAGCCTACTTTAATGGGCGCTAGGTCTCACCATAAAGCATCAATTCAATCAATATTTAACGATTATCAATAGCTTTAGTTCGGTTTTGTAAGCGTTTAGCAGATAAGACAAACCCTTTACGCGCATTTTCAACAATGGGAGAGCCATGTGCAGGTAACAAAGAGTCATAGTTTAGCATTGCCTTTTCCATTAGCTCACTTGAGTCTGGCTTCGCCATTTTCAGCCATCCTGGGCCAAAATTACATGCAGAAATAAAACCCATTCTTGGCATCATCCATTTCGCTACCCAATTGAAATATTCATCAGGTCGAGACCAATTTTGCATGCTGTCGCCTGATATCAAAATACCGTTGTCACGCTGCATCAGAATTAAACCCTCTTTGGGCGAACTCGTCGCAAATTCATGATAAGACGCATTTCTGATTGGCAGAGCATCACCTGATTTGAGAATTCGGTCAGCGCGATAGTATTCTGAACTTTTTTCTAGTGAAAACCCTTTTAAATAAGGTTCATCGCGGATTAGCGGGAACTAAAAACAAAACGGTAGTAAGTGATATGGTTTAGTCGCCAAACAAAAATCATACACAAACTACCGTTTTCATGCCGAATCATACTTTCCTATCTTCATTCTGGGAAGG
>ASHK01000559.1 GCA_000695745.1 Vibrio madracius
CCTTTTGAACTGGTATCGCTCCAAACATCCAAACTACGCTGGAAACAATTCGGCATCCGAAACTTCACTTGCGGAACTTAGACGTTTAGACCGAGAAATCCTTATCCCAATTGCAAACCAGTTCTCCCGCCCTGTCATCTCCTACGGATTCACTAGTCACTCTTTATTGTTGTGGATCCTAAAAAACAGTCCGGGCGATATGGCTCCCTCCTTGGATCAACATGCCTCTATGGAGTACAACTCAAAGGGAAACCGAATTTGTAAGCGAGATGGAGCGGCTTGTGATTTCTATGTCGAAGACCAAACGGGCCAAATGGATAAGGTTGCGCAGTACATAATCGAACATCTGCCGTTTGATAGACTCTATTACTATGGCCGCAACAAACCTATTCATGTCAGTGTTGGGGCAGAAAATGCTCGTTACGTTCAATGTAGAACGACCAAACATGATGGTACTCGCGTTGCTGGGCGCTACGCCTATGGAAAACGTGCACTAGAGCTATTTAGTTAAGTGATGCACTAAAAAGGAAGACTCAAAGATGGATGCAACACACTTCTCAAACCTTGTATCACTGGTTAAAACAGGCAAACAATTGCCAGATGCGGTGTACATCCATAAAGATGCCTTCGAGGCAATGCCAAAAGAACTCGCTCAATTTATACCTGCGATAGCTAAAGCCGTGAACTTACCCGATGAAGAATGGAACCTAGTCAAGCTATTCAAAAAAAGCTTTAGAGTATCGCTACTTAACTACCCATCCTTCTATGAGACCTCCTACCCAGCTTTGGCACAAAGCCTCAACGTCGATCTGAGCCAGCTCACCCATAAAATTACTACCTATGTCGAGTCGGATAATCCGCCTATCTTGCACCGTAAAGAAACCATGGTGCTGCCTAGCAACCCACATTACGATGACTTTGTGAATATCACTCAAGAAGGTGAAAATGCAGGCCTCTACCACAACACTCGACTCATCGGTTTCAAGCAATCTTGGGAAAACCTAATCCGCAAACATGGATACGAACTCGTAGACGGTAGATTGTTCAGAGCTTCTGCCATCCCAGACAAACAAGATGAACATGGTATTGATAGACATCGTACCGCAATAGTCAGGCATGAACTATCGGCTCCAATGAAAACCTGGTTAAACATGGTTACCTAGAAGGTAACTACTCCATCTTTGATTATGGGTGCGGACGCGGAGACGACCTGCGCGAGCTGGAAGCTCATGGACTTGATGCATTAGGCTGGGATCCAAATCATTGCCCCGATAGCGACAAACTTAACGCGGAGATTGTTAACTTAGGATTTGTCCTGAACGTAATTGAAGACCAAGACGAGCGTTTAGAAGCACTTTTGAGTGCGTGGGAGCTTGCTGATAAGCTTCTGGTAGTATCAGTGATGTTAGCGAGTGAAAGCTATACCTCGCAGTTCAAACCCTATAAAGAACGGCGTCATTACTTCTCGCAACACCTTTCAAAAATACTACTCGCAAGCGGAAATCAAAAGCTACATTGAGCGGACATTAGAGGACAATGCGATAGCGGTGGCGCCGGGCATTTTCTACATA
>ASHK01000560.1 GCA_000695745.1 Vibrio madracius
CTAGCAGTGGCAGCAGCGGTAGCTTCACCAATGGCGTTGGCAGACAGCACGCCAGTTATGTTCTCGTCACTAAACGGTTTTAATGCTCCAGATGCGAATGCAGTGGGTGGTGTTCGTTTAGCAGTACTTCACGGTCAAGTAAACGAAGTAAAAGGTGTCGACTTCTCTGTTCTAGGTATGTCTGAAACTCAGCGTACAACGGGTGTGAACTTTGGCTTGTTCTTTGGTGCGTCTAAAGTGACTCAGGAGATGAAAGGTGCTTCTCTAGGTATCTTTAACTGGAACACAGGTTCAACAACAGGTGTTAACCTTGGTGCCGTTAACGTTACTAACGATGTGAAAGGTTTGAACTGGAGTGCAGTCAACTACTCTGAGGGTTACACAATGGCTGATATCGGTCTTGCAAGCTTCTCAAACAAATCTAACTTCCAGTTTGGTTTCTTCAATAAAACCAACACAATTGACGGTGTTCAGATTGGTCTGATCAACTGTGCAGATAATGGTTTCTTCAAGTGCTTCCCAATCATCAACTTTGCGAAGTAATTTGAACCAATTTGTCAAAAAAGCCCTGATTAATCAGGCTTTTTTATTTTCTCATTCGATTGCGATTCTGCATGGTCTGATGGACGCCTCGACGCAATCCTTTGAAGCTGCTTTCAATCTTATCGACACCCAATAGCACAGCAAGCGCAAGCACGGTCAAAATGATGGATTCTTTGTGATGCCCAAGTCCAATCATCATTCCCAGTCCAGCCAGTACCCAAATAACGGCCGCTGAAGTGACACCATGAATTTTTCCATCTTGAGTCATCATTACCCCCGCCCCTAAAAAGCCAACGCCAGTAATGATCTGTCCCAGAACCCGAGCTTGATCGAGGTGTTAGGAGATAGTGAAACCGCCATAGACATAAAGAGATAAGTGCCTGAAACAATCAAGATCGCAGTACGAATACCAACGGGTTTTCCGCGTGTTTGACGCTCCAGACCGACCAACGCCCCATTGAGCATACAGGCGCCAAGTGCAGACCATGAAAACGGTCCGAGATCGAGCAGTTGCGAATTGAATAACTGTGTCAGTTCCACATTACCTCCTAAAAAGCGCAGTATCTGACTATTAGACCGCCTGAGCGAACAAAAATATTTTGTCGAGACGAAAAAAGGTTATTCGAGATGCAAATCCAGTGGTGTCTTGCTGGCTTTCCCACCTTCTTCTCGGGTCAGTTTAGGCACTAAGTAACCAGATACTCGTTTGATCAGCCCTTGTATGATGGCTTTGGCTTCGTCATCGCTGATAAAGAAATGTGCTGCACCTTGCACCTTGTCTAAAACGTGAAGGTAATAAGGCAAGATTCCTGCTGAAAACAGTGCATGGCTGAGCTCATATTGAGCATCAACAGAATCATTAACACCTTTTAGCAATACGCCCTGGTTCAACAATGTTGTGCCCGTGACCTTAATACGTGCCATTGACGCAGAGAATTCAGAATTCACTTCATTAGCGTGGTTGATATGCGTAACCAAAATGGCATTCAGTCGAGTCTGTTGAAGAAGCTGACATAACTCTTCTGTAATGCGTTTTGGGATCACCACTGGTAATCTGGAGTGAATGCGAAGTGTTTTTAAATGATGAATAGATTCTGCTTGTTGAACAAGCCATGCTAACTCAGAATCTTTAGCCATCAGTGGATCGCCACCTGATAAAATGATCTCATCGATCTCTGGATGGGCCGCAATATAGTCGAGAGCGACTTGCCAATTGGCTTTACCGCCTTTGTTATCTTCGTAGGGGAAATGGCGACGAAAGCAGTAGCGACAATTCACCGCGCAGCCACCCTTAACAATCAGCAGTGCGCGATTGTGATACTTGTGCAGTAACCCAGGTACAGCTGCGTCCTGTTCTTCTAAGGGATCTTCTGAGTACCAGCGTGGACTTCAAACTCTTGGCTTAACGGTAAAACTTGCCTTAAGAGAGGATCGTGTGG
>ASHK01000561.1 GCA_000695745.1 Vibrio madracius
ACGCGAGGCTTCGGTTTAATCTTCATTTTCATTAATCTTTACACTCGTTTTATCGAGTACTTTTGGGAAGGGACGCATAAAGCTGTGTTCTTTGCCATTTTAGCCACAAGTTTCTGGTTCTTTGGAACTCGCGCTGAAAAGATATACCGCTTGGGGCGTAACAAAGATTAACGATGAACCTCAGCCAATGAACGGGAGCGCTTTATCTCACACATAAGCTCTCCCAGTCGAGTCTCATCAAGTGGTCACCAGCTGGTGCCATAGATTCGTCAATATCGACTCTTGCTCTTATCTCGATAATTTGGTCCGAATTTAACTGAGCCTTGTCAATCTGCACACCACTACGCCAATAATCGATATCTCCCTCGTAACGCTGAGGGACATCGACTTGAAATCGAAAGTGGTTTGACGTTAATCCAGACTCTAATTCACCAAAATCAGCACTCTTTAAACGTAGCATAATGCTTCCATGTGGGACATTGTGGATTAAGCGTAGACGGATTTCGCGCAAGTTATATTCTTGACCAAATGCCAGTTCTCCCTCCGCATCAATCACTTCAATACCACAACGCGCCGGTACATCTGCTCGAAATCGCAATTGGCCGTCGTTGGCATTGGCTGTGTTAGTTGTCGAGAGTAAAAACAGCGTGTACAGGCAAGTATTGGTGACGAATTTTGCCATAAAGTGGCTAAAAAGAGACGTACGTTGTTGCCCTTGTTTAGCCACAGATTGATACCCACTCTGTTTTAATGGTTAGGTCATCTCTGGCAACCGCGTCTTCTTCTGATAATGAAACTCTAGCTCGGAGTTCTAATTGACGCTCATCACCAAGTTCCTGACGAGTGAAGGTTTTACCTACCATCCAAGCAAGTGCGCTACCTTCCTTTTCACTGTTACCAGTGACTTTGAAATGGAAAAAGCCATACTCCAAGCTCTTTAAGTAATCGTCTTGTTCATACTCTAAATCTTCAAGCTTGAGCAATATGCGGCCGTTTTTGACGGTATTATCAATTACTTGGATTTGAGCCGCCTGTTCTAGATACTGGTCTCCAAACGCTAATCCACCTTTGTCTTTGAGCACCTCTAAACCACATTGAGCCTCGATTGACGCTTTAAACTCGATCTCTGCGTCGTTATCCATCACCGAAAAATGGTGGTTGGCAAACGAAGTTTGGCTTGCGACGGTAAATAATCCGGTAATGATGACAGTCGTTAGTGTACGCATAGTTACTCCGCGAAAGTGGTGTTGGTTTGTTTCATTTTTAATAAGCGCTGCTTCTCTGCTTCTATTTGCAACAGTTTTAGCTCATGCTCGGCTTCGGCAAGTTCTTCTTCCCGTTTTCGTTGACGCATCTCAAAGGCATACAACTTGGTACAATCTACCCGTTGTTCGCCCCCAAATTGGATTGTCACAGCAGCATAGATACCGCGATCATCTTCGTTGTAATAGTTATGGTAAGGATCGTATTGGTTGCTGTACGTGTCATCCACACCTTGAGAACCGTAAGTACCAAACTGAACCGTTTTGCCAGTTGAAACCGCTTGCTCGCAAGTGGAGCCATTGGAGGTCCTGATTCGATCGGTTCCAGATGGGTTTGAGACCGARGGGATAGGGTTGGCCATACTATTGAGCGAAAATAGCAAAGCGAACGCCCCCAGAGTAAATCGAAAACTCATAGTTAAAACCTCTTAAATGTGAGTTTCGTACACACTTCATAGGTGTTGGGAGAGTCAGTAACCATTTTGGTTGCATACTAATTTTTCAGAGGTTTGGCCTGGTGGGGTTTGAACACTAATATCGAGTTCAATTTCCTGATTTGGCGACAACGCGATTTTATCTGCAAACGCTTTGTTATTGATTCTCAGATAGTAATTAGCGGATTCATTCGAGCGGTTTACCAAAGTAAATTGTACTTGTGTGTTGTCTGAGTAAGTGTCGAACTGAGTGTTTTTCCACTTGTGGACGTTGGCACTGGCTGACAATGAGGTAGCCAGCGCCATTAGATATACCGAGTATTTTAGTAGACGCATGCATGACCCTTAATACGAACAAAGAAAGGGATAGTAATGCAGTCATCGTCGAGACAATTTACCATTTTGCGACAGCCGGCTTAGAAAGTTACCCGTGAGTGTTATGGTAATCGTTGGTTTTCATTAAGGCTAAGGATGGTCTTTTGGTACATTTTGGGGGTTAGACCGCTAATACGTTTAAACGAACGAGAGAAGTGAGAAATGTCGGAAAACCCAAGCTGACTTGCGATATGAGTCAACGACAAGGCCTCGCCCATCATTTCTACCGCGACAGTAAATACTAGGTTGTCTTTGATCTGACGAAAGCTAGTTCGCTCCTCACTCAATCTTCGTTGTAGCGTACGAGGTGTGAGTTTTAATAGTTTAGCCGCTTGCTCTAAGGTCAGATTATGTTCTCTAACATAGGGTAATAGTGCGGTAAACACATGATCAGTGAAGTTGGCATGCCAAGTTACTAATGGCGCTTTGGGTGCAGAGTCTTTACTAGTGATATTTGGCGCTTGCTGTAACGTTTCCTCATCAATTAGCCATTCAATGCGTTCGTTTTCAACAAAATACTGCGGTGATTTTCCGATAATAGCTCGAAAAACATCAACGTTTTTAGATTGGATCTTAATTTGTTTAGGTGTCCATGTTGATTTGGTCATCGCTCTGACTAGTTCAATGGTATAGAGCACAGCCCAAATCTCCGACCAAAGAAATAATGGGCTGTCATCAAACGGTCGCTTACACCAATACCACGTTCTGCCATGGCTTTTTTCTAGCCCGACATTGACGCCAACAGCATCGTATTGAAATACCGCCTTGGTGTGCAC
>ASHK01000562.1 GCA_000695745.1 Vibrio madracius
TTCACAGTAAAGCAGCGGTGTGAAATTAAGCCTGGGATAGAGAACGTTGCATCCACCAAAGCTGACGTATCCGTAGTGGCGTCGTCATTACATTCGCCGAGCCCTGCACAAGCGCAAACAGTGAGTTTTGAAACCTTAATAGTTGAAAGTTCGCAGCGAGCAGGGCTGGCAACGTTCTCCGGGCAATTATCGGTTCCAGCTCATACTCAGGCGAGCCAACATGTCGCGAACTTCTATTTAGACAATCATGCCTTAGCTCAAATGAAACACGACAATTCTGGAGCGGGATTGTTGACCGCTTCGCAGCAGTTTGAGGCGTTATTTCTGCAACAAATGCTCACTCGTATGCGCTCTGCTAGCGAGGCGATGAGTGATGAAAACAATCCGCTGTCCATGAAGTCGGATGGCATGTTTCAAGGAATGCTCGATGCCCAGTTGGCGCAGCGTATTAGCCGTCAATCCTCATTTGGGCTCGCCGAGATGATATTCAAGCAATTGTCATCACAAGTTCCCAATCGTCCTCTAGATAAGGAGAGTAAATAATGGGAATGGTCAATATTGGACTCAGTGGTGTACTCGCCAATCGTGTGGCGTTAAATACGACGGCGCAAAATACCGCCAACGTGAATACACCGGGTTATAGTCGTCAGATAGTCAGTTTAGAAGCAACATCGTCTGGAAATTTCGTCAACGGGATCAATTTGGGGGCGGGTGTTGAAGTGGGAGACATTATTCGGATTGCAGAGCAGTCTTCCATTAATCGTTTACGCGAAGCTACCGAATCGGCGCAATATTCACAAAGTTATTTTGACGGTTTATCTAATATTGAAAATCTGTTGGGTGCTGACGGTTTGAGTTTAACGCAGGTCTTAATGGCTTTTTTGCCGCGATTGATGAAGCCAGTGTGACTCCAGAGAGCATAGCATTTAGACAACAAGTGCTCACTAACGCAGATGCGTTAGCACAGCAATTCAACTCAGTTTCAGCCCAACTTAGTCAGCAAGAGGCGGCGCAAAGTGAACGATACGGAGCCATCGTGTCTCATGTAAATAGCCAGCTTGAAAGTATCGCTGCTCTGAATCAAAAACTTCAAGAAGACGCACTGCTCGGTAAAGGAGTAGCAGGACTACAAGATGAGATGGACAAACAGCTTAACGAGCTCTCAAAATCGTTAGATGTGCAAGTGATATATACCGCGGGCGGTGTTGAGTTATCCACGCCTAATGGACAGCCGCTGGTTATTGGCGGTTTTTCGGCTTCACTCACTCGCGACTTTTCGAGTGGTGATCCTTATAGCACCGATCTTTCCATTACTTTCCAATCAATGACGACTGCGGTTGATGACTCGCTAGGTGGAGAACTTGGTGCACTAGAAGCCTTAAAACTGAGCCAATACGAGCCGATTAAAGCGACATTGGCCGATCTCGCAAAAGGACTCGCTGACGGGGTCAATAATGCCTTAAATACGGGCTTTGATCTTAATGGAGCCGCTGGGCAAAGCTTATTTACTTACACGGCGGGGAGTGAGGCGCACTCGCTTGCCATCGACTCTGCGATTAGCGCACAAGAGCTTGCGTTCTCTTCTAGTGCAACGCTTTCCGGCAACGGTGATGTTCTCAAAGATCTTTCCATGCTCTCTCAAACGCCGTTAACCAATGGGTCGGTTGTTGGTAAAACGCCTATAGCGCATATTCGGGGTTGTTGGGAGACATCGGTATTTTTACCCGACAAGCTGAAAGTGAAGCGACAGCAGCACAAATTAGCGTGGAAGATGCGCAAGTCGCCAGAGATAGTGTCAGCGCGGTGAACTCGGACGAAGAAGCCGCGAACATGTTGCTTTATCTCAATGCCTATGAGGCCAATATGAAAGTGATCAGTACGGCCAATCAAATGTTTCAGACCTTGTTAAAAGCGTTTTAGGAGAGCAGTGATGCGAGTAACGGACTCACAATTTAATGCGGTTATGCAGCGTTCGCTAATGGATAACAACATTCGTCTCAATAAAGTATTTGAGCAGATGTCGACAGGGTTTAAGCTTAACCATCTCTCCGATGACCCGATTGCAGCGGTGCGCCTTGAAGGACTAAAAAAGACAGTCTCTGATAATCAGCAATACCAGCGCAATATTGAGAATGTG
>ASHK01000563.1 GCA_000695745.1 Vibrio madracius
CTCAATTAAATTTTCATTACCCTGATTTTTCCACATATCCCCAAGTTGAGCAAACTTAGTCGCCCGTAAATTTGAACAATTACCACTAAATGACACCTTACTGGATAAGTTTCGCGCAAAGCCCTAGTTATCAACACAACAATGAGACCCAGCCCACATTTATTCACCTTTTCTGTGAATAACCATGTGAAGAATCTATGATCTTCATTTAGATTTTGTTGTTTTTTCTAGCACGTTGGAACCGAGCTTAATTAACCGAAAACAAGCAAACTCAATAATTTCAAACAATTAAAACAAATCCGCCTTTGAGCTGATCAATTATTAAACTCTAAAAAATGCACATACTCAGATCGGTCAAAGATCAACCTACGGCTATTTTATCCACACTCAATCTATCATATTTCAAACAAACCTCGATTTATCAAGCATTAATCCACGAAAAAATACTGATTATTCATACAGCATAAGTATAGAATAGCGAATCTGATAAATTTTCTGTGGATAAGTCATGAATAGATCAATTCTCAGTCAGACTGATCTTTTTTTATACCGAGAAATTCAACTAGGCCGTGGTAGAATGGAAGACTCTTCAATAAGCAAACAGCGGTTTACAACGTATCTATGAAACCCACTCCCACTTCCGAAGCAGAACTGTTACAACGTGCTCGTGATATCGCTGGACTCACGTTTGGCGAACTCGCTGATCAAGCAGGGATGAGCGTACCAGAGAATCTTAAACGAGATAAAGGATGGGTAGGACAGCTGCTCGAGTGGCATTTAGGTGCCAAAGCAGGCAGTAAACCTGTTCAAGATTTCCCAGAGATCGGGGTTGAACTAAAGAGCATTCCAATCAGCTACACCGGAAAACCATTAGAATCGACTTTTGTTTGCGTTGCACCGTTGACCGGTATTCAGGGAGTAACTTGGGAAACCAGTCATATACGAAATAAATTATCACGCGTGCTTTGGCTGCCCGTAGAGGGAGAGCGGGAGATTCCGGTTGCTGAACGTCATGTCGGCTCCCCTTTAATTTGGAGCCCATCGGCAGAAGAAGAAACCATGCTGAAAAATGATTGGGAGGAGTTGATGGAGCTGATCACGTTAGGACAGGTCAATCAGATTACAGCCCATACCGGTGAAGTGCTTCAGATTCGTCCTAAAGCCGCTAATAGCCGTGTAAAAACCGAGGCTTATGGTACCTCTGGTCAAAGAATACGAACCCTCCCCCGAGGCTTTTACCTACGAGCACGCTTCACTGCTTATTTATTAGAGCAGTACTTCGCTTAGAGAAAGTGCACCTGTCGTTAATGAAGCTTTAATTCAATATCACAATACCGGTTCATTTCAGCGCTGCCACACTCATCATACGCATTATGTAATCTAAGATAGGCTTTTTCTATGCCTAAACGATGCAACTCTTCTTTCACTGAGTCTAAGGATTCAAAGTGAATAGGTTCATCGTCTTGTTTTATCGGTTCTAATTTATGTTTATATTCCACTGCTAGCAAATAGTGTGAAATATCAGCACAACCAATCACAAAGACTTTCGGTTGCTTATAGGTGTCTTTGTGATAACCATGTAACCAACGATCGAGCTGATGCTTTTGCATATTCCACCCCCTTACTTTTCATGTGGATAATGCGTACTGATAAAATTCAGTTTAGTAAAAATAATCACATTGGCTATTAAACACACAGATCTTTTATCAAAACTCGGTATAGTGGAGAAAAACAACAGCAAACAAGGAAGGCTCAATGAAATATCATAACCTCCCACACTCTTCGCTAGAAGTCAGCAAGATATGCTTAGGAACCATGACGTTCGGTGAGCAAAACACCAAGCAGGAAGCATTCAATCAGCTCGATTTTGCACTCGAGCGCGGAGTTAATTTTATTGATACCGCTGAGATGTATCCTGTCCCTCCTAGTGCCAAGACTCAAGGAAAAACGGAACAATATATTGGTGATTGGCTTTCACACTCCGATAAAAGACAAAAAATCGTCTTGGCCACTAAAGTCGCAGGCCGAGAAATATTCCTTATATCCGCGACAATATGAGCCTAGACAGACGCAATATACATTTAGCTGTCGATGACAGTTTAAGCCGCCTGAAAACGGATTATATCGATTTATACCAATTACATTGGCCACAAAGACAAACCAATTGTTTTGGTCAACTTAACTACCCCTATCCTGAGGGTAATGAAGAAGTTACGCTCATAGAGACACTCGAAGCATTAAACGAGCTCATTAAGGCAGGAAAAATCCGCTATATCGGCGTTTCCAATGAAACTCCTTGGGGAGTCATGACATTACTTAAGTTGGCAGAGAAACATGATTTACCGCGAATTGTCTCAATCCAAAATCCTTACAATCTGCTCAATCGTAGCTTTGAAGTCGGTCTTTCTGAAATTAGCCACCACGAAGGTGTAGAACTGCTCGCCTACTCACCACTCGCGTTTGGTTGTCTGAGTGGTAAGTACCTCAATGGACAACGACCAAAAGGA
>ASHK01000564.1 GCA_000695745.1 Vibrio madracius
AACCCTAGTGCCCCGGCAAAAGTCGCTGCAATGGCCCCCACCATCACCACTTTACCAATGGTCGCCGCCATCGCCGGAATCGTATCTTCTACCTCAAATCGATAATCTTTAAACGGCAAATTGGGACGCCAACGTTTCGGCGCCATAATTTGTAATTCATGCTCTAAGTATTGTTCTCGGGTACCAAATTCGGAACTTGGTTTGTGTTGTTGTTCATAAGAGAGTTCATTCTCATTGACTCGAGGCTGCTCTGTTCGTATATCTACGGACTCTATAGTACTGCTCATTTTGATTCCTTTCGTTCACACTCTAAGGTGTGTTTCCAACCAACGTTATTCACTCACTAAGCTAAGATTCAGTGAGTCGTAATTTGTATATTTTGCGGCTGCAAAATACGCGATGACTGTTTTATGAACCCTTAAATTTGAGTTGCTAGTACCTTATACCAAACGAAAAAAACAAATAGTCTCAGACAGTTAGACATTAGTCGTAGAGTGTGGCTCCCAATATGAGCTCGGTTGTGGAATTCGATAGAACTAAATCAGAGACTTACGATGGGCGAAAAGCGCCCCAAGGTTTATCAAAAATCTTGGGGCGTTGTGTTATTTTTTAGATCGTGAAAAACACATCACATATATTGCAGGAATCACCAACAAAACTACTGGTAGTGAGAGCAATAGACCATAGCCTAACGTCAGCGACATAGGCCCCATGTAGACGTCTGTGCCACCAAGGCCATACGCCAGTGGTAATAGGCCCACAACCGTCGTCACTGAGGTCATCAAAATTGGACGTAATCGACTCATTGCAGCGTCTATCGTCGCGTCTAAAATCGCTAAACCTTGCTCTCTTAGTTCATTAATGCGATTAATCAACACCAATGAATTATTCACCACAACGCCTGTCATGCCTAACACACCAATTAGGGCAAACAGCGACATTGGCTGAAGATGAATCACCAACGCCATCAATGCAGACATCACCGCAAATGGAATAACAGCCATAATCAGTAGCGGTTGTAGCAAAGAGTTAAACATCACCGCTAACACAAAATAGATTGCGACCATCGCTGCTGGGAATACCACCATAAAGCCGCTCATGGTTTCATTCGTGCTTTCTGCCTCGCCGCCAACGTCAATTGTGACACTCGAAGCATGTTGCCCTGCCAAGCTTTTATCAGTGCATCAGACCAAACCAACAGGCTGATATTGTCATCTGAAATTTCTGCTGATACCGTCACTTCACGCTCACCATTGTAGTGACGAATTTGGCGCGGTATCTCTAGCTGTTCAATGGTTGCTAAGCGACTTAGTGGAATTTGCTGCCCACCCTGAGTGTAAATTTTTGTCGTATTAAGTACCTCAAAATGACGATTATGTTCATTTAGCAGAACTCGAATATCCACTTCTTGGTCACCAAGCCATGTTGATGTCACGCTATCACCGTCAAAGCCAATTCGTAGTGCGTTAGACAAATCGGCAACGGTTAAATTGTATTTTGCCAGCCAATGTAGCTGAGGGATAACATTGAGTTGTGGATCTTTCAACGCCTCACTGTGGTTAACTCCTGTGATTCCTTGATAGTTTTCTAACCATGTTACTACCAACTCTACTGCGTGGTTGCGTTCCGCTTCGGTACCTCCCAATACTCGCACTTCCACGGGAGCTCCTGGAGGTGGTCCGCCCGCATCAATCCCAAATGAAATAAACAGTTGTTCTCTCAGTGGTTCTAGTTGCTTATCAAGGTTTGCAATAATCTCTTCAGCTGAACGACTGCGTTGGTCATAGTTAGTCAGGGTAATAATGCCGACTGATACTGGCGAAGCATAGTTAATCTGATAGCTAACTAATTCAGATTCTGGTAAGGCTTCAATCGCATTCTCTAAAGCTGATGAGCGTCTCTTACTTTGTTAAGTTGGCGTGCCCGCTTTCACCTCTGTATAAACGTCAATGTATTTGCCCGCCTCTGTTGGAAAGATATCCAGTTTCAAGTTAGAGACTAAAAGCCCTGCCCCCAATAATGCCGCCAACGCGGTAACAATAACTGTTTTTTTATAGGTTAGCGCCCCAACTAGTAACGTTCGATATTGGTTGCTGATTAGTTCAAATTTGTTTTTCTCCTGCTCTACTTTTTTAGTCCCCGACAAGTGAGCTGGTAACGTCAATGTGCATTCAATAAACGAGAACAGAAGCGCGGCAATTACAGTAATGGGAATCACTGCGACAGCTTTACCCATAGTACCCGGTATGAACATCATCGGTATAAACACTAATGCAGTGGTGACCAAACTCGCCATCAAAGGTTTGATGACTTTTAGCGTTCCAGCGACCGCAGCATCCACCCCTTCTTTACCCGATTCTTTTTCTTGGAAAATGCTCTCAGCAATGATCACCGAGTCATCCACAATAATACCGATAACCAGTAATAGTGCAGCTAAGGTAATGCTGTCTAAGTTAAGTCCAAGAATGGGCAGAACGATCATTACACCAAACACACAGAATGGAATAGAAACGGAGACCCAAAATGCCACTCGACGCTGCAAGATCATGCTTAGCGTCAGCAATACTAACACCAAACCAATCGCGCCATTGGTTGCGACGATAGTGAACTTATCGTCCATATCTTTACCAAGATCGAGTCCTACTTGATAAATAAATTGGCCATTGGTTCGCTGCGTTTCTTTTTCCAACAAAGATTCAATGTGAGCAATGGTATTGATAACATCAGCACTGGCGTTGTTGGTGATAGAAAAAATAATGGCTGGCGTACCATTTATTATTGGCATCTCTGTTGCTCGCTCAAAGGCATCAACAACAGTGGCAACATCTGACACCAGAATTATCTGTCCAGAGTCTAAAGACTTAATAACGATATTCGCTACATCAACCGTCGATTCCACTTTCGTCATCGTGACGATCTTTTGCTCTTGGCTCCATGATTCAACCACTCCACCCGATTGAGATAGGTTGTACTGTGCAATAGCATTGCTCACCTCAGCCAGACTCACTTGGTAACGGCTTAGCTTCTTTGGGTCGACTTCAACCCAGAATTCTCTGCTAGTAAAGCCAGACATTTCTATAGAGCCAACACCGGCAACAAGGTTGAGTTTCTTTTCCAATTGATAAGCATAATGCTGTAAATCATCACTATTGACGCTCTGATCAGCCAAACTCACGCCAAAACGATATACATCTAATGCTGCCGTATTTTGCTGAGTAACAACAGGTGGTGCATCAATGTCTTTTGGCAAATTTCTGACGCGATCGACCGCTTGTTGTATGTCACGCAGAATGACAACAGGGTCTTCACCGGGAACATACTCAACCTCGATAAATGACCGCCCCTCAGTGGACTCAGACCAAAAGTAAGCAATTCCATCTACCGAGCGAAGTTCTTTCTCAATCGGATTAGTGACATTGAGTTCAATATCCTGCGCTGTCGCTCCCGGATAGTTCGTCTCAATTTCAGCAGTGTTCATGGCTACTTCTGGATACTCTTGCAAATTGAGTTGCGTTAAAGAAATTGCGCCTGTGAATAACACCATCACAGTGATGATACGTGCTAAGAATTGACGATGAGCAAAATAAGCCAAGAAGTTCATTGCAGTGACTCTCTATTTTTCGATGACTGAACGGCGTTATTATCGATAAGTGATAGGTCACTAGAGGCGTATACCGACATGCCGGGCTTAAAACGGTAGGTTGGATTATTCATCTCAACAAACACAGGATATGTCCTACTATCACTATTGGTTTCAACACCAATACGTTCGATGTGTGCAGTAAATTTTTCATTGGGCTCTGCTTCAGACCAAATCGCCACTTTCTGCCCAACAGTGAAGTCTCTCAGATCATATTCACTGGCCATAAATGAAATTGAAACTTTATCAATATTAACCACTTCATATAGCAACTCACCCTCATTCACCCAAGCACCGATTTGAACAGGCTTGCTAGCAATGTAGCCAGATATTGAAGACTCAATGTTGGTGTCTTGCAGGTCTTGTAGTGCGATATCGTGTTCAATTTTGGCGACGGATACCGCGGCTTGAGCACTTAAAAATTCCGCTCGCGCTACATCCAAATCCCCGTTCGAAATGCTTTTTTTCTTCACCAACTCTTGGTAACGAGAAAACGTTGTTTTACGTAGTGAATAATCCGCCTCCGCTAAAGCAAGGTTGGCTTTCGTTTTACTCACGAAAAACTCAAAGTCTGTTGCCTTAAGCTGTGCAATCTTCTGATTCTGCTCCACAATATCACCAATCTCAAAATCGGCTTCCTTGATCACACCACTTACTTCAGCCACGACACTTTGCTTATTTAATGCTTGTACATGACCAATCAGTTCGTTGGCTTGAATGTTTGTACTTGTCAGTA
>ASHK01000565.1 GCA_000695745.1 Vibrio madracius
TCCTCCCACTTCTTCTTGTCTTGTTGGTTCTGGTTGTTATTCAAAAATACAACGATAAAGCACTTCACTCCAATAGCCTCAAGGAGATTCAGTTGCGCTCACAGTTGGTTGAAAAACACCTCCACGACCAAGTTGAAAACTATTTAGTGGCGCTCTCTACTTTGGCATTTAGTCTTTCTGGTAATAGCGAGATTTCGCAAGACGAATTTCGAAACGTCACCTTACCACTCATCGAAAAACCCCGGGATTACGCGCTCTGTCTTGGAATCCTATCATCGAGCAATCCCAAGTTAGTGAATTTGAAACTAAGACCAATAACCAAACATCAAAACCATTTAAAGTACGCGGGACCCCTTTACATAAAGAAGACCCTTTAGTTGTGGTCAAATGGATAGAACCGTTTCTCTCTAATGAAGAGGCCTTTGGTTTTAACGTATTCTCAAATGCCGCGCGAAGATATGCGATGATTCGTTCGCAAAACAATCACCAGCCGGTCGCGACGGAGATTATTCAGTTAGTGCAACTAGAAACAAAAGAACCCGGATTCTTGATCTTTTCGCCGATCAACCAAGGTCCTTCCCTCGATACCTCTTCTCTGACACATTCGTTTAATTTATCTGGATTCGCTGTCGGCGTTTTTGTCGTAAGTGATATTGTCATGGCGAGCTTAAACCATAGTTCTGCTCACTATATGAATGTAGAAATCTTTGACATTAGCGCGGGCGGTGAAGCGATATATCAATATGTATCACCCAGCAGTACCGAACAGTCAGAGGACCCAATTGAATTTTCATTTTCTCAACAAGTGGTCACTCGAGACTGGAAGGTCGTCATGTCTTTGTCACAAGAGACACTGCTGTCGTTAACCGCACAAAGCTCAATTACATTCCTTATCTATGAGGCTGCTTTTGGCGCGTTAAGTGTCTTGCTCATTATGACTCTGTTTAATAATCATAAGGTCCTTTTGAGACGCGTTAAAAATCGCACCAGAGAGCTTGAGGCCTCTAGAGATCAACTCAAGCGTTACGCTTTCAATGATGCGCTGACCAATCTTCCGAATCGGCGCATGTTCATTGAGCAGACGAACCACTCTCTGCGCGTCGCAAAACGCAATGGCGCCAAGGTAGCGGTGCTTTTCTTAGATCTTAATCGCTTCAAACATGTCAATGACAGTCTGGGGCATGATTTTGGCGATAAACTTCTGATTGAAGTCTCTTCTCGGTTACGCCGTAGTTTACGCGGTAGCGACGTCCTTGCTCGCTTCGGTGGTGATGAATTCACCATTCTTATCGAAAACTTAACCGACGCCGACCAAGTCATCACGGTGTCTAAAAAGCTAATTCAGGGACTGCGTACGCCCATACATATTGATAATGAGACGGTGATTATCTCTACCAGCATAGGTATCGCGACCTACCCCAAAGATGGGCGCAATGTTGAAGACCTAATTCGCGCTGCAGATACTGCCATGTATAAAGCTAAAGAGTCATCCGTAGGTTACTTCTGCTATGCGGATATTTTAAGGAAGGA
>ASHK01000566.1 GCA_000695745.1 Vibrio madracius
ACAAGTAATGGCGTTACTTTGTGCCATAAGCTTGAGTATGCACATTTAAAACATTGACGAAACAAGGGCCAATCATCGATTGGTCTTTTTTTTGGAATTTATCCGCACGATTATATTCTTAGAGAACCCAAGCTATCATCAGGTGCAGCACGAATTGTTGTAGCAAGTCATTGTGAATTGCATAGTGTTTGGTTGGGATTGTTGTTTTAACATTACAAGTTTATTTATAGGTTTCAGTCTTTATAGTGAAAGAATAATAATGATTTATTATTCTTGTTTGAAATAAAAGTCTTTTTATATAGTGCTATATATCATTAGAGGTAATATAAAATTCTTAATTAAGTGTTTGCAAAGTAATGAAATGATACTTTGTTTTTAATATGTGATCTTCTTCAATATAAGTAACGTTGTTGTATGGAGATTTATTGTTGTTGAAATTTGTTACTTATCACAAATAAGCACGGTTTTTGCTGGATTTTTCTTGATATCAATCAAAGAGGGAAAATGTTTTTGTGCAGTGTCAATTATGAGGAAAATATATTCTAATTATTGGTTTTAATTGCAAGAAAAGGAAAAAAATTTTCTCATATTGTTAATGTACTCTCTAGGCGCTATCTGAGATTTTTCAGAATATAACAACAAAAATAGAACAATAAATAATTCCATAACGGAGACATACAATGACACAGATAAGTGATGGCATTAAATTAAATGTGCCTGAAACCCCTTATGAAAAGGCGGGAATGTCGCTTCAAGAATGGCAAAAAGCTATTAAGTTCGACAGTGTAGATATTGGTTGGATTGTAATGAGTATTGGCATGGCGATTGGTGCTGGTATTGTATTTCTTCCAGTACAAGTTGGGGTGATGGGGCTTTGGGTTTTCTTGCTTTCTTCAGTAATTGGTTACCCAGCTATGTACTTATTCCAAAAGCTGTTCATTAACACGCTGGCTGAATCAAAAGAGTGTACTGATTATCCTGGTGTGATTACCGGATATTTAGGTAAGAACTGGGGAATGGCCCTAGGCGCGCTATATTTCATCATGCTTGTTATTTGGGTGTTAGTTTATTCATTAGCTGTGACTAATGACAGTGCTTCTTATTTGCAGTCATTTGGTGTAACGGAAACGAAACTCAGTGATAACGTTTTTTATGGTTTAGCACTTATTTGTGTGCTTTCTTTCATCGGTTCTAAAGGTGAAAAGCTGCTGTTTAAATTGTCCGGATTTATGGCTGTTACTGTACTGTCACTCGTCGCTTTAATGGGTGTGCTATTAGTAGCTAGATGGGACTTCAATAATATTCCAGTAATGGGTGATATTGGTCCAATGATCAAAGATGCCATTATTACGCTACCATTTACGCTGACCTCTATTTTATTTATCCAATCTCTAAGCCCGATGGTGATTTCTTATCGCTCTCATGAAAAATCCATTGAAGTAGCGCGTTATAAAGCCTCTCGTGCGATGAAGATTGCCTTCGCGATACTGTTTGTTGTTGTATTCTTCTTCGCGGTTTCTTTTACTTTTGCCATTAGCCAAGAACAAGCTACTGATGCGATGAATCAGAACATTTCTGCGTTAGCCATCATTGCGAAGTACTTCCCTGGAAGTTGGGCGACAATTGCTGGCATCGTGATCAATATCTTTGCCGTTGTTACGTCTTTCTTCGGTGTGTTCTTAGCATTTAAAGAAGCCTGCAAGGGTTTGGCTATGAACGTTATTTTACGTAAGTATGATGAGTCTCAAGTAGATGAAAAACTGATCAGTAAACTGGTTACAGTGTTTATCATTCTGCTGGCTTGGGGCGCAATTGCCGTCAATGCTCCAATCTTATCCTTTACCTCAATTTGTAGTCCGGTATTTGGTTTGGTTGGCTGTTTGATTCCGGCTTATCTGGTATATCAAGTACCTCACTTAGCAAAATACAAAGGCATGGCGACTAACATGATTATCATCACGGGTGTCTTGCTTTGTATCTCTCCATTCTTAGCGTTCTTGTAATCTATGGTGAGTTAACCTAAAAAAACGCCGAGCAATATGCTCGGCGTCAGATTGCTGACGAACCCCACTTTTTAAGTGGGGTTCTCTTTTATGAGCGGCCGTAGGCCGCGATCGCGATATTTCTTTAGTAGGCGAAGTCTGGAAGTAAC
>ASHK01000567.1 GCA_000695745.1 Vibrio madracius
ACAAGATAAAGAAACGATCGTCTCTGAAGTGGTCGATGCAACAAAATGGCCACTGCTAGGAGGCACTATCGTAGGTATCTGTGCGTTTAGTGCTATTGGCTTATCCCCTTCAGATATGGGTGAATACGCTGGGTCACTGTTTTGGGTTATCTTGTATTCCATGCTATTGAGTTGGGTATTCGCTGTGACAGTGACGCCAATGCTATGTTTCGACTTTTTAAAAGTCAAAGCGAGTAAACAAGGTGCTAAGCCCGGCCGCATTATGACGACCTATAAAGCGGCGCTCAATTGGGTACTAAGCCATCGTTGGATGAGCCTTGGTATGTTGCTGGCAATAATGGTGGTAGCGATATATAGCCTCAAATATGTGCCTCCTGGTTTCATGCCGGATTCACAGCGTCCGCAATTTGTTGTCGATGTATATCTACCACAGGGTTCGGATATCTCACGCACAGAGCGTGTGGTCGCTAATATTGAACACGATGTGAAAGCAAAAAGCGGTGTGACCAATATCACCAGCTTCATTGGCGGTGGCGGTTTACGCTTTATGTTGACCTACTCTCCCGAGCCTCGTAACAGTAGCTATGGGCAGTTATTAATCGATGTTGACGACTATAAGAAAATCGCGCCATTACTCGGAGAACTGCAAGACGAGCTGTCCGTGAAATACCCAGACGCGTCGATTAAGGTTTGGAAGTTTATGCTAGGCCGCGGGGGCGGTAAGAAAATCGAAGCTGGATTTAAGGGACCAAATAGTCAGGTACTCCGCTCTTTAGCCGAACAAGCTAAGGCGATTATGCTTGAAGACGGAAACCTCATCGCAATTCAAGACGACTGGCGCCAGCAAGTGCCGGTGTTGAGTCCGGTCTATTCGGCAGAAAAAGCGCAGCGTTTTGGCTTAACAACTCAAGAAATTAACCAAGCGATTGCTCAGACGCTAAGTGGCCGCAATGTGGGTGTGTACCGTGAAGGGAACGATCTAATTCCTATTGTGGTTCGCTCTCCAGAATCAGAACGTGACCACCAGCGAGCCGTTGAGAATACTGAGGTTTATGCCTCAAACGTTAACGGTTTCATTGCAGTTAGTCAGTTGGTCGATTCGGTAGACTTGGTATGGCAGGATGCGATTTTGCGCCGGATTGATAGAATGCCAACTATTTTGGTTCAAGCGGACCCAGCTCCGGGCGTCTTGACCTCTGATGCGTTCAATCAGATTCGTACCAAAATCGAAGCCATCGAATTGCCACCGGGTTATGAGTTGATTTGGTACGGTGAATACAAAGCCTCTAAAGATGCCAATGAAGGTCTTGTCATTTCTGCACCTTACGGGTTTGCTGCGATGATTTTGTCGGTCATTTTTATGTTCAACGCGATACGTCAACCTCTCGTGATTTGGTTAACGGCGCCATTGGCTGTCGTCGGCGTGACCGTTGGTCTGATTGCCTTCCAAACTCCATTTGAGTTTATGGCAATTCTGGGTTTCTTGAGCTTGATAGGTATGATGGTGAAAAATGCGATTGTATTAGTAGATCAAGCCGACGTGGAGATCTCACAAGGTAAACCGCCTTACCAAGCGATTATTGATGCGGCAACCAGTCGTGCAAGACCGGTTCTGCTTGGTGCACTCACGACCATCTTTGGTGTTGCTCCGCTACTTGTTGATCCTTTCTTCAAGAGTATGGCCGTCACCATCATGTTTGGCTTGCTGTTTGCTACCATTTTAACCTTAGTGGTGATTCCTCTGTTCTATGCCCTCTTCTTTGGCATTAAACCGGAGCCAAAATCACTCTAAATCGCACCAAACAAAAAGGCCTCGCTAATTAGCGAGGCCTTTTCATTCACACCGAATTACACGTCGTAAGTCGTTGAAGCAGTATTACCGCCTGTACCCGTCCAGTTTGTGTGGAAGAACTCACCACGTGGACGATCAATACGCTCATAAGTGTGAGCACCGAAGTAGTCACGTTGAGCTTGAAGTAGGTTCGCTGGTAGACGAGCCGTTGTGTAACCGTCTAGGAACGTCAGTGCAGACGTCATACATGGCATTGGGATACCCACTTCCATAGACTTAGCTGCAACTTTACGCCACGCGCCCATGCAGTTATCTAGGATGCCTTTGAAGTAAGCATCAGAACCTAGGAATGCAATTTCTGGGTTTGCTTCAAATGCGTCACGAATGTTACCAAGGAATGCGCTGCGGATGATACAACCACCACGCCACATTAGTGCAACGTTACCGTAGTTAAGATCCCAACCATTTTCGTTTGATGCTTCACGCATCAACATAAAGCCTTGCGCATAAGAGATGATTTTCGATGCAAGTAGCGCCTGACGAAGTGCATCAACCCACTCTTGTTTATCACCTTCAACTGGAGTGATGGTTTTACCAAATAGCTTCTCAGCTTCAACACGCTGGTCTTTCAATGCAGACAGACAACGAGAGAATACAGACTCAGTGATTAGCGTTAGTGGGATACCCATATCTAGCGCATTGATACCAGTCCATTTACCCGTACCTTTTTGACCCGCCGTATCTAGGATCTTTTCAACTAGTGCTTCGCCATCTTCGTCTTTATAACCAAGAATGTCAGCAGTAATTTCTACTAGGTAGCTGTCTAGTTCGGTTTTGTTCCAATCAGCAAACACCGCTTGCATTTCATCTGCAGACATACCTAGGCCGTCTTTCATGAATTGATAAGCTTCGGTAATAAGCTGCATGTCACCGTATTCGATGCCATTATGAACCATCTTAACAAAGTGACCAGCGCCG
The DNA here is from genome assembly GCA_000695745.1 of Vibrio madracius. GTDB lineage: Bacteria > Pseudomonadota > Gammaproteobacteria > Enterobacterales > Vibrionaceae > Vibrio > Vibrio madracius. The sequence continues at coordinate 2,771 of ASHK01000567.1, forward strand.
TCGTTACCAACCCAATCACAACATGGTTCGCCAGCATCCGTTTTCGCTGAGATGCCTTGGAAAATTGGCTTCACCGCTTCCCATGCTTCAGGTGCACCACCTGGCATGATTGAAGGACCAAAGCGAGCCGCCTTCTTCACCACCAGACACGCCAGTACCAATGAAATGGATACCTTTTTCACGTAGCGCTGCAACGCGACGGTTAGTATCTGGGTAGTTAGTGTTGCCACCATCAATAATGATGTCACCTTTGTCCAAAAGAGGGACTAATGCGTCGATGAATGTATCAACAACGTCACCCGCACGTACCATAAGCATCACTTTACGTGGAGATTCTAGCTTCTCTACAAGCTCTTCTAGCGAGTATGCACCAACAATGTTGGTACCTTTAGCTGGGCCTTCTAAGAACTCGTCAACTTTTGCAGCAGTACGGTTGTGAGCCACTACTTTAAAGCCGTGGTCATTCATGTTTAGGATAAGGTTCTGACCCATTACGGCCAGACCAATTACACCAATATCACCTTTCATTGTTCTCTCCATCAATTCGGCAACTTACTTGCTGCTTTGAAATTTTTCGTCGAGCCAAGTTGTGCAGCTCTCCTAGCTCGACATTATTTGTGATTACAGTTCGCAGTAATCCGTATCCGTCAGGTTCTTACAAGGGAAGCGCCACGCGCGACCATCATTATGCAATAAGTTATCTGACTCTTGAGGTCCCCAAGTACCACACGCATAACCGAATAAGGATTGCGGGTCTTGCTTGTGGTCCAAAATTGGTTGAACAAACTCCCAACATGCTTCAACCGCATCGCTACGAGCAAATAGCGTAGCATCACCGTTTAGTGCATCAAGTAATAGACGTTCATAAGCTGTAAGCATCTGTGTCTCTTGCAGTGAGGCATAGTGGAAGTTCATCTTGACTTCTTTCGCATTGAAACCAGCCCCAGGCTCTTTCAAGCCAAAGCTCATTTGAATGCCTCA
>ASHK01000568.1 GCA_000695745.1 Vibrio madracius
GCGAAAGCTTCATTGAGTTCCAGTAACTGCATATCGCTTAGCGTCATGTTTGCTCGTTCAAGCGCCTGCTCAATGGCTGGAACTGGCCCTAGGCCCATATAAGCTGGGTCTAGGCCACCTTGACCATAGCTGACGATTTCCGCCAATGGTTGTAAACCATGCTTGTCGACGGCTTCTTCTGAAGCGATAACGAACGCCACGCCACCATCGTTAATGCCGGAAGCATTACCGGCCGTGACGGAACCATCCGCTTTAAATGCAGGTCTTAATTTTGCCAAGCTATCCATTGACGTGCTTGCTCGTGGATACTCATCTTGACCAAACACCACTGTTTCGCGACGTTGTTTAACTTCGATAGGAGTAATTTCTTGTTCAAAGCGTCCAGCTTGGACAGCTTCTACGGCTCGCTGCTGACTTCGTAAAGCGAATGCATCTTGAGCTTCACGACTTATTTGATATTTCTCCGCAATGTTTTCTGCGGTCATACCCATATGATACTGATTAAACGCATCGGTCAAACCATCATGAATCATGGTATCAACCAATTTTTGGTCGCCCATTTTGCTACCAAAACGGTTTGCTGCACTCATAAGGTAAGGCGCACTGGACATGTTCTCCATGCCAGCAGCCACGATCAAACTGGCATCACCAGCTTTGATCTTACTCGCCGCTTCCATGACGGTTTTCATTCCGCTACCGCAGATCATATTGAGCGTATAAGCCGGAACGGAATCTGGGATATTCGCAAACATAGCGGCTTGGCGTCCAGGGCCCATTCCTTGTCCTGCGCTGAGCACGTTGCCGACAATCACTTCGTCGACCCAAGCAGGATCAACGTTGGCTTGAGACATGGCTGCTCGAATCGCATGACCACCTAGCTCAAAAGCTGGAACCAACGAGAGTGTGCCACCAAAGCTTCCTAACGCTGTGCGTTTGGCGCCAACAATATAAACCTTTTTCATCACCTATTCCTCGCGTTAAATGACTAATCCGCCGTCAATTTTCAATGTTTGTCCAGTGATGAAACTGGCGTTATCGCTTGCTAAAAATGCTACGCCATTGGCGATATCTTGTGGTTTACCCATACGACCTAGTGGCGTTTTAGATTTCATGTGATCCAAGACTTTTTCCGGAAGGTCGATGGTCATTGGCGTTTCGATAAATCCTGGGGCCACGCAGTTAGCTCTGACTTGAGCACCTTTACGCGAGAATTCTTTTGCCCAGCCTTTAGTCATGGCAATAACACCGCCTTTCGTCGCGGCATAGTTGCTCTGTCCGATGTTACCATCCGTACCAACAACAGAAGACATAGTGACGATAGAGCCGATACCATTTTCAATCATGATAGGAGCAATGGCTTGAGTCATGTTGAACACGCCTTTTAGGTTCACATCTAACACCATGTCCCAATCTTCCTCACTCATACGATCTAGTAGGTTGTCACGGGTAATACCAGCGTTATTAACTAGAACGTCAATTTTTCCATGCTCTTGATGAATCTCTTGAATGAAGGATTGAATAGCTTGGCGGTCACAGACATTGAGCTGCTTGACGCGAACATTGGGATATTGAGCAGTAAGCTCTTCAGCAACTTGGGTATTCATGTCACAGGCATAGACCATCGTCGCCTGTTGTTGTGCGAATGTCTCAACGATACAGCGACCGATTCCTTGAGCGCCTCCAGTTACGATACAGATTTTATTGGTAAGCATTGTTTTCACCTTATTCACGAATAATAGTGGGCTACGTCTTGG
>ASHK01000569.1 GCA_000695745.1 Vibrio madracius
GTTTAATGCCATCAAAACTGAACACCACCAATGCACTCCAAATAAAGACGAATGTCATTGCTTTGTCTAATGTGAAGGCTTCGCCATAAACCAAGACGGCAAGCAAGAACATGAGACTAGGGCCAATGTATTGGAAAAAACCGAGAGTCGATAGTTTCAATCGAGTCGCCGCACCTGTAAAGCACAGTAGAGGTAATGTGGTAATCACGCCCGCAGAAATCAGTAGAATGTTCAATGTTGCTGGGTTGGCAAACATATTGGATGTTGGCGTACTAGCGATGAACAACAGATAGATTGCTGCTGCGGGCAACATGACTAACGTCTCGATAAACAATCCAGTTTGTGCATCCAAGCTGACTTTTTTCCTTAATAGCCCATACAAACCAAAACTCATGGCTAGGGCGAGTGCGACCACGGGCACGGAGCCAAATGCGATAAGCTGTATTAAAACGCCAATAGTGGCTAAGGCGACAGCGAACCATTGCAGTTTTCGTAATCGTTCTCCTAAGAACAACATACCTAAAATGACGTTAATCAACGGGTTAATATAGTAGCCCAGACTGGCATCTAACATATGATTAGAGTTGACGGCCCAAATGAAAATCAACCAGTTCACACCCACTAATAACGCGGTAGTAAACAAGTAGCCCATTTTCTTTTTAGAACGGAACACGTCTCTTACACTGCGCCAATGGCGGCCAAAATGGAGTAAAGCAGTTAATAGAAAGAACGACCAAATCACGCGGTGACTTAAAATTTCTAGTGGTGATACTTCAGACAGAGCCTTGAAGTAAATCGGAGCAATACCCCACATGGTATAGGCGCCGATAGCCAAAAGTACGCCTTGTTTGGCTCTCTGTTGTTCTTCTAGTGACATACAAATTTTCTCAAGAGCAGGCCATTAGGCCGTAAAGGGAAGAAAGGCACTGAGTATAACCCGTTGTTATCTATTGGACTAATTATTGCGCGTTTTACAGACGTTTTTTTATTGTTATTGGCTATGATTATGAGTTTCTTTCCCATGGGAACATCTCTACAATGTAGCGTTTTCGACCTATCATTTTCTCGGGATATTGCATGACCGCTGTGTTACTTGCTGAACAATCTGAATCTCAACCAAGTTCACAGTCTGTGTTGGAATCCGTGTTCGGTTATCAAGAGTTTCGTGCCGGGCAACAAGAAGTGATCGACAATGCCATTGCTGGCAATGATGGTTTGGTGATTATGCCAACGGGTGGGGGAAAGTCTCTGTGCTACCAAATTCCAGCGTTGGTTCGCAGTGGTGTGACCTAGTGATTTCGCCGCTGATTTCTTTAATGAAAGACCAAGTTGATCAGTTGAAAGCAGATGGCGTTGCCGCTGAGTGTATAAACTCGACTCAATCCAGAGAAACGTTAATCGATATCTACCGCCGAATGAACAGCGGCCAGCTGAAGCTGATTTACGTGTCGCCGGAACGTGTGTTAA
>ASHK01000570.1 GCA_000695745.1 Vibrio madracius
ACCAGAGAAGCCCCCACAAAGCGGTTAGTAAAACTWACCCGATTGTTGGCCAGAGTCCTAAGAAACCACCCACTTGAATAAACAGCCCAATTTCGATAATCGGCACAAAAATAAACAGTAATAATAATATCGGAAACACAACGTCCTCCTTGGTTTGATGTCAGTTTACGCTGACCTAGAACCAAACCACAAATAAAAAGCGCGTTTTCGTCAATCCAAACCACAAATTTAGCTTTACAAAGCGTAAATGAGCGCCTTCTATCCATGAATTTTTTTTGATGGTCATCGCATCTCCGACTCGTTACGCAACCTTGTGCAAACTTTAGGTGAAAAAGGTGATCTGGCTACTATTTTTGTGTGCTACTTTAAGTAATATGTACTCTATAAGTCAGGACGTAATAACTAGCCAATTATTCTGGCGAATGGATTCTTAAAACAGATTTGGCAAATATACTGTAATCAACGCAGAACAATAATCTAAGGATCCATAATATGGCTACAACCACACACGCTAACCCTGTAGCAAATCAAGCCACTCGTATTGAAGAAGATCTATTAGGCCAACGTCATGTCCCGGCGGATGCTTACTACGGCATTCACACGCTGCGCGCTATCGAAAACTTTAATATCTCCAACGTCACCATTTCTGATGTGCCAGACTTTGTTCGTGGTATGGTAATGACCAAAAAAGCGGCAGCATTAGCTAACAGAGAGCTTGGTGTCATTCCAAAAGATATTGCTCATTTCATTATTCAAGCCTGTGATGTGATTTTAGAAACTGGCAAATGCATGGATCAGTTCCCATCGGATGTTTTCCAAGGAGGTGCTGGTACCTCTGTGAACATGAACACTAACGAAGTCATTGCCAATATTGCTCTTGAGTTGATGGGCAAAGAAAAAGGGCAATATGAGTTTATTAACCCGAATGACCATGTAAACAAGAGCCAATCAACTAACTGCGCTTACCCAACTGGTTTCCGCATCGCAGTTTTCAACAGTGTTCGCAAGCTTATTGATGCTATCGAATATCTCAAAGGCGCATTTGAAGACAAGAGCCAAGAGTTCTCTACCATTCTAAAAATGGGTCGTACTCAGCTACAAGACGCCGTGCCAATGACCGTAGGTCAAGAGTTCCATGCATGGGCTGTCACCTTAAACGAAGAAATTCGTAACCTCGATTACACATCGAAGCTATTACTTGAAGTCAACCTAGGTGCGACAGCGATCGGTACTGGTCTGAATGCTGCCGAAGGTTATCAAGAGCTCGCTGTTAAACACCTCACGGAAGTAACTGGACTAGAATGTGTCCCGGCAGAAGACTTAATTGAAGCAACATCAGACTGTGGTGCTTATGTCATGACACACGGTGCTCTAAAGCGCTTGGCGGTAAAACTCTCTAAAATCTGTAATGACCTTCGTTTATTGTCTTCGGGCCCACGTACGGGTTTGAACGAATTGAATCTACCAGAACTTCAAGCTGGTTCATCAATCATGCCAGCAAAAGTGAACCCGGTAGTACCAGAAGTGGTTAACCAAGTATGCTTTAAGGTTCTTGGTAACGACAATACTATCTCTTTTGCAGCGGAAGGCGGACAGCTTCAGCTTAACGTTATGGAACCGGTCATTGCACAGAGCATGTTTGAATCACTCGAGATTCTAAAGAATGCATGTATCAACCTTCGTGATAAATGCGTAGAGGGTATTACGGTAAACAAAGAAATTTGTGAAGGTTACGTCTTTAACTCAATCGGTATTGTGACTTACCTTAACCCGTATATTGGTCACCATGAAGGCGACATCGTCGGTAAGATTTGTGCTGAAACCGGTAAGAGTGTTCGTGAAGTGGTCCTTGAAAGAGGTCTACTATCAGAAGAAGAACTTGATGATATATTCTCAGTAGACAATCTGATGAAACCTCAGTATAAAGCGAAACGCTACGAGTAATCTGCTTTTAAGGCTCTCCTTTTGGAGAGCCTTTTTAATTGCCACTAGGCCAAATTAAAAGCTTTTTAAAAACTTATATAACATGACACAAACAAATACCTCCGGTTGTTTACACGAATAACCCAAAGGTATAATGCGAGGAATTGCTATGGTTGCTATAGAACTGGCCGTCGTACTGCTGTTTATCTATTTAGGCGCACGTATAGGCGGGATTGGAATTGGTTTAGCGGGTGGTGCGGGTGTTATTGCCCTCTCTTTGGTCTTAGGGGTTCCTACACATCAAGCTTACATCCCGGTAGATGTTATCTTAATCATTATGTCGGTCATTACTGCTATCGCTGCAATGCAAGTCGCTGGTGGTCTGGATTGGCTAGTGCAAGTTGCCGAAGACTTTCTCCGTAAACATCCAGAAAGGATTACCTTTTACGCTCCAATTGTAACTTTCTTGATGACACTCATGGCTGGTACTGGCCATACTGCATTTTCCACATTGCCCGTCATTGCTGAAGTTGCCAAAGGACAAGGCGTTCGTCCATCTCGTCCACTGTCTATCGCGGTTGTCGCATCGCAAATTGCTATCACAGCGTCTCCAATCTCAGCAGCGGTTGTCGCGTTTGCTGCTATGCTAGCGCCGATGGGTGTTGATTACCTAACTCTACTTGCGGTTTGTATACCAACTACCTTTATCGCTTGTATGGTAGGGGCATTTGTTGCCAACTTCATGGGCAGCGAGCTCAAAGACGACCCGTTTATCAAGAGCGCCTTGCTCAGGGTCTAATTAAACTCAACACAGCTCAAAAACGTGAAATTCTGCCAACAGCGAAAAAGGCAACGTACATTTTCCTAGGTGCTATTGCGTTCGTCGTTTGTTATGCCGCGGCTATTTCTAGCTCTGTTGGCCTAATTGAGAATCCGGCACTTGGACGTAACGAAGCGATTATGACAGTGATGCTAGCAGCAGCGACCATCATCACACTGACCACAAAGATCGATGCGTCTAAAATTCCTTCCGCCGCGACTTTCCGTTCAGGTATGACGGCCTGTGTCTGCGTATTGGGTGTAGCATGGTTAGGTTCAACGTTCGTTAACGCACACGTTGACGGCATCAAAGAATTCGCAGGTGCGCTACTTGCTGATTATCCATGGATGCTAGCTCTGGTTCTTTTCTTTGCTTCTATGCTGCTTTACTCACAAGGCGCAACAACGGTTGCACTGATGCCAGCAGCTCTAGCGATCGGTGTTGCTCCACTGACAGCCGTTGCCTCATTTGCTGCAGTGAGTGCGTTATTCGTACTACCGACTTACCCAACGCTTCTAGCCGCAGTAGAAATGGATGATACAGGTTCAACACGAATCGGTAACTTAGTCTTTAA
>ASHK01000571.1 GCA_000695745.1 Vibrio madracius
CCCCCTTAGTTCAGTCGGTAGAACGGCGGACTGTTAATCCGTATGTCGCAAGTTCAAGTCTTGCAGGGGGAGCCACTTTAAGAAAAGGCCGCATCGAAAAGATGCGGCCTTTTTGCATTTAATCCGAATACAACGCCCTACTAGCTACCGCAGTGCTCAGAGTCTCTTCTCGTTGCTACTCGCGCTTTCATTTATCTCGTTAAATAAAAAGCCCCACCATCATGGTGAGGCTCTTAGTAAACAATAAGCGAATTTATTCTTGTTGCTGGCCGTCAGTTTGTTGAGCGGATCTTTTCGCTTCCATCTCTTTTTCTGCCAGTTTTGCTTTTTCAATCATCGGCGTAATCGTTGAACCTTGAACTAGGATAGAGAACACGACGACAGAGTAAGTCATAACAAGAATGATCTCTTTCACGTCAATCAGTTTGTCCTCGATAACCCAAATGCCTGATGGAATAGAGAGAGCCATAGCCAACGCTAAGCCGCCACGCAAGCCGCCCCAAGTCAAAATACGGACTGACCAAGGGTTATAAGTGCGGTAGCGTTTAAAGCCAACGTATGCGAGCGCGACACTCAAATAACGAGCGCTGAGTACAAGAGGAATCGAGAAGGCCATTAAAATCCAGTCTTCTTGGTGGAATTGGAATAACAGCATAGACATACCGATAAGTAAGAATAGCACGCCATTTAAGAACTCATCCACAAGCTCCCAGAAGTGATCTAGGTGGTCTTCAGTTTCTTTTGAGAAGCCAATATAACGAGTCCAATTACCGATCATAATGCCTGATACCACCATAGCTAGTGGCCCAGAAACATGTAGCACCTCGGCAAAAGCATAGCCTGCAGTTGGGATACCTATGGTCAACAGCAACTCCATAGAGTGGTCGTCTGTTGAGCTAATGAGGTAGTGGAATACTAAACCAAGCACAAAGCCATAGATGATGCCGCCTAACGCTTCCTGTAAGAACAACATAGTTACGCTGCCTACCGTTGGCGTTTCGCTACCAAAGGCGATGGTAAATAGTGTGACGAAGATAACAAGGCCAAAACCATCATTGAACAGTGATTCACCTTCAACTTGCGTTGACACGCGCTCAGGTGCTTTGAGCTTCTTAACAATAGCCAGCACAGCAATAGGGTCAGTCGGAGAGATGAGTGCACCAAATAATAAACAGTAGATAAGATCAAA
>ASHK01000572.1 GCA_000695745.1 Vibrio madracius
GTGATCATGTAAGCCGGAATGCCTACTGACTGACGAATGCCAGCGACATCGACGTGGTGACGACCAGTAGCAAAAATAAACGTATATCCCTTCGCGTGAAGTTCCTTAAGTGTTTGTTTGGAATTAGCACTAAGTTGATGGTTAGTCGCCAGCAGTGTGCCGTCTAAATCAGAAGCAACAATTTTGATGGAATCGCGATTAAGGGTCATAGTTCTCTCTTTGTCATTGGAGGGTAGGTAAATGTGCAGCATTGTGGAATGCTCTATTGTAGGGGATATTAAACCAGAAAAAGAGGGTAAATGGGTTACAGAAATATTTCCTCATTTACCCTGCGAGTGTTTACTTTAGCGATGAGTTATCGGTACCAAAAAATTGCTGAATGGCACTCATTGCTTGATTGCGATAGATATCTTTTTCAAACAACACTTCGTGTTTTGCGCCTTCCACTGTGATCATTCGAGCGTAGTTGTTGGTGCGAGAAAGCTTATTGATGAACTTTCGTTGGTCTTGGTTGCTGACAATCTGGTCCGCACCTGCTTGTACAAGCAGAACAGGGATTTTCACCTGACGTGTTTGCTGGATGCATTGCTTAGCAGCTATCAGACCTTGCCACACCCAACGAGTACTTGGCCCACCAAGCTTGAGTTCAGGCATCCTCTCGTACAAATCTCTGAACCAGTGATAACGCACTTCGCTTTGAGATAAAGGGTTGATGTCAAATGGTTTGGCTACATACCCTTGATAGCCAGGAGCATACGTCGGCTTAGGGTAGATGGCCGTCATGATTTGAGCAACTAAGCTAGCAATTGGCTTTAGGTACCAAGGCACACTGACGCCATACATAGGTGCACTTAATGCGATCTTGTCGAATGAATGATTAGGATGAGTTTGAATAAAGCGTGTGGCGATGTTCCCGCCCATTGAGTGGGCGAGTAGATGACGCTGTTGGTAGTGCTCAAGTTCGAAGGTATCCAATATCATCTGCATATCGTCAAGGTAGTCGTCAAACTCATCGACATGTCCCATTTCGGGGTCTGGAGCTAGGTGAGTCGATAGACCTTGTCCACGATGATCAAAGGAATAGATGTCATAGCCTTGCTGAAAGAAGTCATAAAACAACTCTTGGTATTTCCATACGGACTCTATCCGACCGTTCACAACCACGAGCGCTTTTTTGTGTTCTGGGCGAGTTAACTTGCACCAAAAGAGTTTGGTGCCATCTTTTGCCTTTAGCGTACCTTCCTGTCGACTTTCCCACAATTGAGCAATGTGTGAGTGAATAGCATGCTCAAAGTGTGACTCTTGAGTAAAAGTGACCTCGGTAGCGTTTAATTTGCTCATAAATTAGCCTATCTGGTGCTTTATGTGTAATATGCTGTTTTTTCGATTATTTTTGAATCGAATAGAATGCTTTGTGCCCACTATCCTCATTACTAGGATACGAGTAAATGACTGGTAAGGAAATACAATGGACTATCATGTTTGGTTAGCGTCTGTCATCACACCAATAATAGGACGACGGATTGGTCATCCGAAACCAGCACTAGAGATGAGACGAGAGATTCGAACGACTCGTATCATGGCTAAAATAGACCAGGTAGTTGGTGTCTTGAATGTTCATTGTGGTGCGCGGTTAGCCACCGAGAAGTCATAGCGTAGTTGGGGTGGATATGTACGCAACCTATGTCGCCCGCCAACCCATCCTTAATGCTCGTCGCCACACGTTAGGCTATGAGCTTCTTTTTCGTGATGGTGACAAAAATGCGTTTCCAGCGCATGTTGAAGCGAATCGAGCGACGTATCGATTAATTGCGGAAAATTATCTTTCTCTAGGAATGAATCCTGCTATCAGTGCTTCCCGGTGTTTCATTAACTTTCCACAGCAAAGCCTTGTCCGGCGATTACCATTAATTCTTCCCAAACAGAAGGTGGTGATTGAGATCTTAGAAACTTGCCGACCTGATGATGCGTTATATCAAGCCGTCAAAGAGCTTCATCAATTAGGGTACATGATTGCGCTTGATGATTTCGTGTATAGAGACGCTTGGGAGCGATTCTTACCATTTGTGCAGATAGTGAAGTTAGACATTATGGCGATGGGCGTGGAGAAAGCCTGTGCGTTTGTGCGACAGCAAAAAGCCAAAGGCAGCCCGCGCCATTATCTTGCAGAGCGCGTGGAAACCGAGGAAGAGTTTCAACTGACTAAGCAAGCGGGCTTTAAGTTCTTCCAAGGGTTCTTTTTCAGCAAACCTATTATGGAGAAACAAGTGTACATTAGCTCTGAACAGCTGGTGGCGATGGAGTTGTTTCAGCAGGTTTGTGTGCCAGAAGTGGATTTTGATAAGGTTGAGCAAATTCTGGCAAAAGATGTGACCCTCTCATATAAATTGCTGCAGTTTGTGAACACCATGAGTCCTCGTTTAGATGCAGAAATTTCCTCTTTTCGCCAAGCATTAATTTATCTCGGTCAAGACAAATTGAAGTTGTTCGTTTCTCTAACGGTGGCTTCTTTTATTTCCAGTAATAAGCCTAAAGCGCTGTATGA
>ASHK01000573.1 GCA_000695745.1 Vibrio madracius
ATCGCACCGCCAATCGTGTGTCCCTTTAAGCCACACTGATCGATAAGCCAGCCTGCCGCCAACTTCATATCATTTCCAGAGGGATACGCTACAAGATCTGGGAATTGCACCTTGAGAACATCGTATTGTTCCATACTGACAATAGGATTTTTAAAGAAACTTCCAGCATTACCGGTAATAGCGGGATCAGGCAATTTTTCTTTTCGAACACTCACTACCACGTCAAAGACTTCTTTGGGGGTGGTGCTCTCGATGTGCAGAGACTGCAACGGACCATAGCTTAATATTGGTTGCCAGCTCTTATTCAGTTTTAGTCCAATAGCCGTGACGATCGCCTGCTCTTTTAGCTCATGTTTAAAAATAGAATCCCGATAACCAAAACGACACTGCTCACTAGATAGTCGTTTAACAGTAAAACTCTCTAAGCATAGGTATTCAACGTAGTCACAAATCTGTTGGAGCTCGAGCCCATAGGCACCGATATTCTGGATCGGCGCGCTTCCGGCACAGCCAGGTATTAACGCTAGGTTTTCAATGCCAGCGTAACCTTGTTCAACGCACCACGCGACTAAACTTGGCCAATCTTCCCCGCCACATACATGCAATAGGTGTTCGGTATCCGTACTCGAATACGAAATACCACGCAGACGGTTAACCACCACCACACCTTGGTAAGGTTTGGTAAACAACATATTACTTCCCTTACCAAGCATGAGCTTTGGTAGGGTTTGCCAGTCCGGGTTTTGATAAATCGCTTTTAAGTCGTCGATAGATTCAGCTTCTACCAACACCTGACATTGCTGTGAAATACCGAAGGTATGGAATGGACGAAGTTGGGCATTGTTTTCAGTTTGCATGGGCATTCATTGATGGCTTACACTGCGGCTATTCTATCCTTTTGAGACAAGCATTGGCTATGGATACGTTAAAATTCGGTTTGCTAGACCCCATTAAGCTGCCGATCGCCAAAAAACTCTATAAAGCACACTACCCTGCTGGCAAACCAAAGAGTGACGAGCGAATTCTCACCCTTAGTCAAAACAACAGCCTCTGTGCTTTAGTGCGTTTTCGCACGATCGAACAGTATCGCTTGATGACGGGGATGCTGGTCCTCCCGGACTCTCGCCAACAAGGAATCGGCCATTATTTCATGACGCAGTTGCAACAAAACGAGCTAACGAACAATGATTATTGCTTTGCGTTGCAACATTTACAGGCATTTTATGGGCAGCATGGATTTGAAGTCATCAGTCAAGAAGAACTACCAAGTTCACTTAAACAACTGTTTTCTCGCTATATTCAAAGCGGAAAAGCACTGGCTGCAATGCGATACATTGATCCCCGTTAAACTTATCAACGGTTTACTACCCATTTAGGGCCAGAGTTTGGTAAAATTCTAGGTTCGCAATTTTGCAATGACCAAAGGTACAGTCCCTCATATGATGGCTCTTAGGAACTCTTTTGAACAGCTTCCCTCGATCGCGCAGGATCCCAACGCACTGGATGTGCTGCTTTCCGCCAAAGATTATCGCGAATACTTAATTCAAGCGATACGCGAAGCACAATCAAGAATCTACCTAGTCGCTTTGTATTTAGAAGATGATGACGCTGGACGCCAAATCCTGACTGAACTTTATCAAGCAAAGCAAAAAAATCCCGCTCTCGATATTGCTGTTTGTGTTGATTGGCACCGAGCCCAGCGTGGTCTAATCGGCGCAGATAAGTCTGACGGTAATGCGGTTATGTATCGCGAGTTTAGACAACAACACGAACACGGTGTGCCTGTTTACGGCATTCCGGTACGTGGCAGAGAAGTGTTTGGCGTTCTGCACCTTAAAGGCTTTATTATTGATGATAAAGTGATTTACAGCGGTGCTAGCCTTAACAACATCTACTTGAACTATAACGACCGCTATCGTTTTGACCGCTACCACGTTCTGAAAAACTCAGAATTGGCGAACAGTATGGCTCAGTTTGTCGCCGATGAGCTGATTGCCAACCCAGCAGTCAACGACCTTTCGTTACCAAAGAAGCCAACAACCAAAGACATTAAAGTGGAAATCCGCCAACTGCGCGGCTCGCTGTCTCAGGCGCGTTATGAGTTTCACTCACAGCCGAGCGATGACTCTCAAGTTTCAGTGACGCCTATTGTGGGAATTGGTAAGCGTCGTAATAAGCTTAATCAAACCATCAATCAGCTATTAGCCAGCGCCAAAGATGAGATTTTCATTTGTACGCCTTACTTTAACTTCCCTAAATCGGTCGCTAAAGAGATCAAACGAGCATTGAGACGTGGTGTGAAGGTAAAAATCGTGGTCGGTGATAAAACCGCAAACGACTTCTATATTTCTCCAGAAGAACCATTCAAAACCATTGGTGGTTTGCCTTACCTCTACGAAATGAATTTACGTCGTTTTGCTAAAGCGAATGAGGCTCATATTGCCAGTCGTAATTTGTGCATTCGTCTATGGAAACATGACGATAATAGTTTTCACCTCAAAGGAATCTGGGTTGATAAACGCTACATGCTGATTACTGGTAATAACCTTAACCCACGAGCGTGGAGCCTTGATTTAGAAAATGCAATTCTCATTCAGGATCACTATTCACACCTCGTTAATAAGTTTGAAGCTGAGGTAGAAAATATTCTGGAGCATACGCAGCTCATCTGTACCTATAAGCAACTCGAAAAAGTAGAGAACTACCCTGAGCCCGTGCAGCGCTTGCTGAAAAAAATCACTCGAGTGCAAGCCGATAGAGTATTAAAGCAATTGCTATAAAGCCTGACTCTTTTTTAGTCCTCTCCCATAAACAAAAACAGCCGATTGGCTGGTTTTTTGTGTCATCAAGTAAATCTTACGATTTCGCTTCACGGCTTGCGCGTTTACGATCACTCTCCGATAGGAACTTCTTACGGATACGGATACTTTCAGGTGTTACTTCTACTAGTTCGTCGTCATCGATGAACTCAAGCGCCTGCTCTAGAGTCATGATGATTGGCGGAGTAAGAACCTGAGCGTCATCAGTACCAGATGCACGAACGTTAGTTAGCTGCTTACCTTTAAGCGGGTTAACCGTTAGATCGTTGTCACGGCTGTGGATACCGATAACCATACCTTCATAAACCTCAACACCGTGACCGATGAACATACGACCGCGCTCTTGTAGGTTGAAGATTGCGTTAGTCAG